>JBQCEI010000099.1:0-8292 GCA_051960375.1 Aureliella sp.
CGGGCTGGGAGGATTATGGGACATCATCGATTCGCTCTTGTCGGTCGGAGTGGTGGGATATCTGATCGTAGCCGCGGACTTGTTGGTCCAACCGGCGTAGAATACTTGGGTGTTTACCGCCCCTGTAGCGACGAGCCTCTGGAGCGACCGAGTGCATGCCGGTCGTCCAAAGGGAAAACTGCGATGCGGCCATGCAATGGATGAATAAAGGATGTCGGAAGCCAATCTCACTCTCGCCGATCCAGCCATCGTCATGTGCTTGTTCGGTCCCCAAGACCAATACCTGCGCATGGTCCGCAATCGCTACGGGGTAGCGATCACGCACCGCGATGGCCGAGTCCGAATCGTCGGCGAAGAAGAAGCAGTACGGCTAGCGACGGCGGCGCTGGAGTCGCTGCGCGATCGCGCGACCAAACGCGGACAATTGACCCTGTCCGAAGTGCAGGACGTGCTGGGAGTCACTCCCGCAGGCGAAACGGTCGGTGATACGATCATCGGCGGCAATATCGAAGTGGATGTCTCGCACCAGCATCGCAAGATCAAACCGCGCACCGCGGGCCAAGCTGCTTATGTTTCAGCGATCCGTTCGCACGACTTGACCTTCTGTCGCGGCCCGGCTGGTTGCGGCAAGACATATTTGGCGGTCGCCTTGGCGGTCGAAGCCTTAAAATCGCGCGGTGCTCGGAAAATTGTTCTCGTCCGTCCGGCGGTCGAAGCGGGTGAAAGCCTCGGTTTTTTGCCCGGCGATTTGCAAGCAAAGCTCAATCCGTATTTGCGGCCGCTCCTGGACGCGCTGAACGAAATGCTCGACTTCGATCAGGTTAAGTATCTAATGGAGCACGACGTCATCGAGGTGATTCCGCTGGCCTACATGCGCGGCCGCACGCTCAACGACGCCTTCATCATTCTCGACGAAGCCCAGAACACCACCTCGGCTCAAATGAAAATGTTTTTGACCCGCATGGGGGAAGGCTCCAAAATCGTCGTTTCTGGGGACATGACCCAAGTGGACCTGCCCGGGGGGGTGCTCAGCGGTATGCGCGATGCTTGGCGTAGGCTTCAAGGGCTCGAGGGTGTATCCTTTGTCAGTTTGACGCAACAGGACATCGTGCGTCACCGGCTGGTGCAGCAGATCGTCAGCCGTTATGACAGTCCCGGCAGCAGTAGTCCGTACAGCGACGAGGTTGCCTACCCAGGAATTCAGGAGACGAGCGAGTAGACTCTCGCGTCCACAGCCGTATGGCCACCCATTCGACGAGGCGCACTCGCAGCGAGCGCGTAGCTTCGCTTCAACTTGAACCGTCATCCTGGAAGCTCTGGCTTCAAGGCTTTTACTCGCCACCCTCGCTGATGCGGCTGGGCGTTGCCCTGGCCGCGATGCTCGCGCTGCTGGTCATTCTCGAGGGGTGGAAACCGCCGTTTGCGTATCGCGAAGGCTTCGTGCCTCCGCGTGCCATCATGTCGCGTGTGGCTTTCGAAGTCGCCGACGCCGACAAGACCGACATGCTGCGAGCGCAAACGCGCCGCGAGGTCCTCTGTTTCTACGAGAACCATCCCAAGCAGCTGTCGCAGCTGAGCAGCGCCATCATGAATCGCTTCGCTCGGCTGCTGAGCGAGAAGCCGCTCGAGGAGCTCGATCCCGAGCAGCGCGAAGCGCTCGATTCGCTCTTGCCAGGCAAGGACGGCGAGTTGGAGGTGACGCGCGAGCAAGCTCTGCTCGCTGTGCGCAGTCTGCTCGGCCAGCCGGGACAACTCGAAAAGCTCGAAATCGCTCTCCGCGTCGTGCTCGAACCGCTCATGGAGCATGGCGTCCTCAAGTCGCTCAGCCACGAGATCGACGAAGGCAATCAGCGGCTGATCCACGTCTTTCCGACCGGACAACCGCAGGAAGCAGTCGCGATCGATGTCACTCAGGTCCGACTGGCTGAGATCAGCGCCGAGTTGCCGCAGCAAGTCACCGACAAGTTTCAGCAAACGTTCGGCAAGCCCGAGGCGCTCACCGTCGCCAAGATGGTCAACGCCTACTTGATTCCCAACCTGCCGACGACGCTCACCTACCGACAAGACCTCAGCGAGCAAGCTCGATTGAAGGCCGAAGAAGCGGTCAAGCCGGCGATGGTCAGTTACTTTCCGTCGATCAGCGTACTGGCCCGGGCCGGCTATCCACTGTCGCTCGAGAACGACTTGCCGCTGCTGCGCACCGAGTACGAGGTGTGGGTCAGCCAACTGAGCTGGTCGGAGATGCTGCTGCGAGCCACGGCCTTCCTGGGCATGGTGGCCGCGATCTTCCTGCTGTGCGGCATCTACATCTACTTCCAGATCGACCACAGCTACATCACCGACTTTCGCAAGCTCTGCAGTTTGCTGAGCCTGGTCGTCGTAACCACGTTGCTTTGTTCGCTGATGGCTGGCGATCCTTGGCGGGCCGAAGTGGCCGCGCTGGTCGTTTGCGCGATCACTGCCACGATCGCGTATGGACGGCAGCTCGCGCTGCTGATCACGACATGCTTGTCGTTGGCGATCACGCTTGCGCTGGGCATGAATCTCGGCGAGTTTGTGATACTGGCCAGCGGCACTTGCTCGGCGGTCTTGCTGCTGGGTCGCATTCGCTCGCGGACGAAATTGGTCTACGTCGGCTTGGCGACGGGCCTGATTGTGGCGCTGACGCACTTGGGCGTCGACACGATGCTCGGTCAGATCGACGACGCGGTGCAACCGGCGCTCGAAGGGATGCCGCAAGGCCGGCCGATGAGCTGGCAAGGATTGATGGGCCAGTTGGCGCTCGAATCGAGCCGCGTAGGTCTGTACGCGCTGATGGCCTGTGCCCTTATGACCAGCGTGCTGCCGTTCGTCGAATGGTACTTTGCGGTGCAGACCGATTCGAGTTTGCTCGAGCTCGGCGATGCGAGCCATCCGCTGCTGCGGCAATTGGCTCAGCGAGCTCCGGGCACTTACAACCACTCGATCAACGTCGCGGCCATTGCCGAAGCGGCGGCCGATGCGATCGGCGCTCATGGACTGCTGACGCGCGTCGGCGCGTACTTCCACGACATCGGCAAGATTTTTAAGCCGAACTACTTCGTCGAAAACCAAGGGCAGGGGGGCAACCGGCACGAGTCGCTCCAGCCGGCGATGAGCACGCTGGTCATCATCGCTCACGTCAAAGACGGTGCCGACCTTGCGCGGCAGCACAAGTTGCCCAAGCCGATCATCGACTTCATCGAGCAACACCACGGCACGACGCTGGTCGAGTACTTCTTCCGCGAAGCGACCAAGCGCAGCCAGCAGGACCCGCACGGCGAAGAAGTCTCCGAAACTTCTTTCCGCTATCCCGGCCCCAAGCCACAAACGCTCGAAGCGGCCGTGCTGATGCTGGCCGACGCGGTCGAGAGCGCCAGCCGTTCGCTGGTCGAACCGACCTCGTCGCGCATCCAGAATCTTGTGGACGAAATCGCCATGAAGAAGTTGCTCGATCGCCAGTTCGACGAGTGCGGCCTGACGCTCAAGCAGCTCGACCTGATCAAGAGCTCGCTGGTCAAGTCGCTCAACGCGATCTACCACGGCCGCGTAAAATACCCTGGCCAGCAAACAGCCTAACGGTTCGCTCGTTACTGTTCGCTCGTTCCCAGGCTCCGCCTGGGAACGCACTGTCTTGGAGGCTCTGCCTCCCAGCACCACCGCAAAACACTGAGCCGCCCGAGCGAGGCAGAGCCTCGACGACAGCGCGTTCCCAGGCGGAGCCTGGGAACGAGGAGAACGACAATGGCAGGCAAACGCGACGTCCAGCTCGAAATCAGCCTCCAAGTGCCCGTACCCGACGACCGCGCTCGCTACGAGCAAGCCGCCGCCTGGGTCGCCGAGCACTACGGCATCTCGAGCTTGGAGGCCAGCATCGCGATCGTCGACGATCCGACGATCCACGCGCTCAATCGCGAGCATCTCGATCACGACTGGCCGACCGACGTGATTAGCTTCGTCTTTGAATTCGACGAAGACGAAGGGCGGGTCGAAGGGGAAATCATCGCCAGCGCCGACACCGCCGCGCGCTTGGCGCCCGATGCTCTCTGGCGGGCCGAGGACGAGCTGCTTCTGTATATCGTCCACGGACTGCTGCACTTGGCTGGGCTGGATGATATCGAGCCGGAGGACCAGGCCGAAATGCGAACCGCCGAGCGCGACTGCTTGCTGGCCCTGGGCGTGGCCGGCGCCGAGCGGCATCTGGACCGCTGGCACGACGTTTCGTACTAGAGCGACATGGAACTCTCCGCGCCTCCGCGGTAAAAACTGCGTCCTTCGGCTCAGGACTTACGCCGATTGTCGATCGCTCTCCAGGCCGCTAGACTCGTAATGCTCGCTTGCTCTGAAAACACTCTACTTTCCTACGCCAACCCTGAGCTTTTTCGAATGCCCTCTCCTATATGTGCGCCGCTGCGGCGCTTTGTTGGTTTGCTGACCGTTTTGGCTCTCGTCATCAGTTCGATCCCAGCTCTGGCCGTTCCGCCCACCGAGCCGAAAAGTGCTGAACCGCATCCGGCCGGCGGTACCAAGCCTGCCGAAAAGATTGCTCAAGCATCGGCCGAAGGCGAGCAGGCGATGGGAGCGTTTCGCAAGCCCGAGGGTTGGCAAGTGGCTCTGTTCGCTTCCGAGCCCGACCTGGCCAATCCGGTCGCCATGTTTGTCGATCACTTGGCCCGCGTCTTTGTCTGCGAATCGTTTCGCCAAGATAGCGGCGTGACCGACAACCGCGGACACGATCAAACGTGGCTGCATGCCGACCTGGCGGCTCAAAGCGTTCAGGATCGAATCGATTACCATCGCAAGCTCTTAGGCGACAAGGCCAAGGAGTACACCGAGCACGACGACCGCATCCGCCTGCTCGTCGATTCCAACGGCGACAAAGTAGTGGATCGAGCGACCGTCTTCGCCGAAGGTTTTAATAAGCTCGAAGAAGGCACCGGCGCGGGCGTGCTCGAATACAACGGCGACGTGTTCTACACCTGCATCCCGAGGCTGTGGCGACTGCGCGATAAAGACAACGATGGCGTGGCCGAAGAGCGTGAAACGCTGCACGACGGCTTCGGCGTGCGCGTTGCCTTCCGCGGCCACGACATGCACGGCCTGGTGATCGGCCCCGACGGCCGGCTCTACTTCAGCATCGGCGATCGCGGTTACAACGTCATGACGCCCGCGGGCACGTTGAAGAATCCTGAAAGCGGCGCGGTCTTCCGCTGCGAACTCGATGGCTCGAACCTTGAAATCTTTGCGACTGGACTGCGCAATCCGCAGGAACTGGCGTTCGATGATTGGGGCAATTTGTTTACCGGCGACAACAACTCGGACAGCGGCGACCAGGCTCGCTGGGTCAACGTGCTCGAAGGTGGCGATACCGGCTGGCGGATGATGTATCAGTACATCTCCGATCGCGGTCCCTTCAATCGCGAAAAGATCTGGCATCCGTATTCGGCGGAGACGCCCGCCTACATCGTGCCCCCGATCGACAACGTTTCCGATGGTCCCTCGGGACTGACGTACTATCCTGGAACCGGATTGTCGGACGACTATCGCGGCTGTTTCCTGCTGGTCGACTTCCGAGGCGGCGCGAGCAACAGCGGCATTCGCCTGGTAAAGGTCAAACCCAAGGGTGCCTTCTGGGAAATCGATCGCAACGAACAGTTGATCTGGAACATGCTGGCGACCGACGCTCAGTTCGGTCCCGACGGAGCGCTGTGGGTTTGCGACTGGGTCAACGGTTGGACTGGCGAAGGCAAGGGACGCATCTATCGCTTCTTCAATCCCGAGACGCGCGATCAGCCGATTGTTAAGGAAGTAGAAAAGCTTCTTCACGACGGTTTCCAAGAGCTGGCGCCTGAAAAGCTCGGGACGTTGCTCTCGCACGCTGACCAGCGCGTGCGGCTGGGTGCTCAGTGGGAGCTGGCCCATCGCGGCGAGAGCGCTGAGTTCCAGCGGCTGGCCGCCGACAAGAGCGGCGAGCCGTTCGGCCGGCTGCATGCCGCGTGGGGGCTGGCGCAGATCGCTCGTCTGAAGCCTGAGCAGCGAGCCGCGATGGTGCGAACGCTGGCCGGCTTGCTCGGAGACAGCGATGCGGTGGTGCGTCGAGCTGCCGTGAGCGGCCTGGCCGATTCCGGTTCCTCCGATGCTGCCCTCAAGCAGTACGCAGCGCAGATCGTCAAGCTGCTCGCAGATAGCGAACCGCGCGTGCGCTATGCTGCGGCGATCGCTTGCGGCAAACTGCAACTGGACAGCGCTTTTGATTCCGTGTGCAAGCTGCTTGCGGAAAATGCCGACAGCGATCCGGCAATTCGCCATGCGGGCATCATGGCTCTCCGCGGCATGACGGATGCGACCCGAGTTGCCGAGCTGGCCACGCATCCTTCGCGTTCGGTGCGGCTGGCGGCCGTGGTCGCTCTGCGCAAGCGGCAAGATCCGCGCGTGGCTCGTTTCCTGGCCGACGAGGACATCGCGGTCGAAACCGAAGCGGCGCGAGCGATCAACGATGTGCCCGAACTGCACGGCGCGCTTCCGGCGCTGGCGGCTCTGACCAAGCAAGCCAATATTCCCGATGCGCTGATGCATCGCGCACTGAATGCGAACTTCCGCTTGGGCACGCCGGAGAATGCGCAAGCCGTTGCGGCGGTTGCCGCCGACAGCAGCCGCTCGGAAGCGATGCGTCGCGAAGCGCTCGAAATGCTCCGCAGCTGGGGCGAACCGGGCGATCTGGATCGCGTCATGAATCGCTACTCGCCGCTGCCGGCACGCGACCCCGCGCCTGCAAGAGACGCCGTGAAGGCTTCGCTCGGAGGCATTCTTGATGCACCTGAAGAACTGCGTTCGTTCGCTTTGAGCGTCGCAGCCGACCTGGGAGTCAAGGAAGCCAGCGCGACGCTGCGCGAGATCGCGCTCGATCCCAAGCAGTCGGCCGATGCGCGAACCAGCGCCCTGGAGAGCTTGCTGCGTTTGGATCGCGATCAAGCCGGCGCGGTGATCAAACGTCTGTCGGACGATCCCAACGCTCAGGTCCGCTCGGCGGCGGTGCGCGGCTTGGCTAAGATCGATCCGGTCACCGCTCTGCCGCTGCTTCAGAAAGCAACGCAGTCGAGCGAAGAGGTCGAGCGGCAAACCGCTTGGGATACGCTGGCGGGAATCGATAGCCCCGAAGCGACGCAAGTGATCAAAGCTGGTCTGGCGGATTACTTGCAGGGCAAGCTGCCGCCCGACGTGTGGATGAACGTGCTGGAGGCGAGCGAAGGGCGGCTCGACCTGAACGAAATGGCCGCGCTCGACGCCTTTGAAGAACAAGCTGCCGAAAAAGATCCGCTGGCTCCTTACCGCGATTGTCTGGTCGGCGGCGATCCCAAAGCGGGCCGGCAGATTTTCATGACGCGCGCCGAACTGTCGTGCTTGCGATGCCACAAGGTCGGCAACCGCGGCGGCGAAGTCGGTCCGAATCTGTCCGAGATCGGCAAGACCAAGGATAGCCGCTATCTCCTTGAAGCGATCGTCAATCCCGATGCGAAGATCGCCGAGAACTTCGAAACCGCGGTCATCCTGACCGACGAAGACGAAGTTCTAACCGGCATCGTCAAGGCCGAGGACGACGAGAAGGTCAGCTTGATGACGGCCGAAGGCAAGCTGATCGACATTCCGACCGACTCGATCACGGTCCGTAAGAAGGGCAAGTCGTCGATGCCCAGCGACTTGATCAAGCACATGAGCCGACGGCAACTGCGCGACCTGGTGGCCTTTTTATCTTCGCTGAAAGGGCGGTCAGGGAAATAAAATGCGAGTTGCCGTCCGCAAGGACACGTATCCCGGCGAGCGCCGGGTGAGCCTGGCCCCGAACTCCATCGCAGCGCTCACCCGCGCGGGCTTGGAAGTGATCGTGGAGTCGGGTGCGGGCGAGGCGGCCGGTTTCCTCAATGCAGCTTATGAGCAAAAAGGAGCTCGCATCGCGCAGGCGGCCGACCAGTGGCTCAGCGCCGACATCGTCCTGACAGTTCAGGCGGCCGGAGCCGATCGCGAAGGAGGCCAAGCGCTGCTGGGCCAGTTGCGATCGGGCCAGACGGTCATCGGCATGTGCGATCCACTCGGCTCGCCGGCGGTGATGCAGTCGTGGGCCGACCGAGGCGTAAACCTCTTTGCGCTCGAACTGATTCCTCGCATCACGCGCGCGCAAAGTATGGACGTGTTATCCTCGCAGGCGACCATCGCCGGCTATCGCGCGGTGCTGCTCGGAGCAACCGAGTTGCCGATGATGTTTCCGATGCTGATGAC
>JBQCEI010000100.1:0-4647 GCA_051960375.1 Aureliella sp.
CAATCGCGCAGCACGGGATTCAGGTCGCATTCGTTGTCGATGACGTCGAGCTTCATCATGGCTGCTGGGCGCTCTCTCGGGGGCGGAAGTGAAGTTGTGCCTGTACAACTTCTAGCTCGCAGAACGAGATCGCGCGAGCCGCCCTGGCGGATCAGCCCTTGCAGCCTTTCTTCAGCAACCGGCATAACCGCGCCGCGCGGTATGAGCAGCGCAGAGTTGGACCGCGCAGACAAGCTTTACCATCCTCTCTTCAGCGCCCGATCACTGCACCGAAAACTTAAACACCGTCGAACAGCGATAAGGCTTGCCCGGCTCGACGATCGTCGACGGAAAGTTCGGATGGTTGGGGCTGTCGGGATAGTGCTGGGTTTCGAGGCAAAAGCCGCCGCGGTGCACGTACGGTTTGCCCGACTTGCCCTTCAGCCGGCCGTCGAGAAAGTTGCCGCAGTAAAACTGGATGCCCGGTTCGGTGGTGCTGATCTCCAGCACGCGTCCCGAGGCGGGCTCGTAAACGCGGGCGGCTGGCCTGAGCGTCGCGTCTCCCTCGGGACGGTCGATGACATAGTTGTGATCGAAGCCCATGCCGAACTTGAGCTGCTCGTGATCGGCGTCGATGTCCCGCCCGATCGGCTTGGCCTGCGTGAAGTCGAGCGGCGTGCCTTTGACCGGCGCGATCTCGCCGGTGGGAATCATCGTCTTGTCGGTCGGCGTGTACTTGTCGGCGTGTAGCGCGAGCACGTGGTCGAGGATGTCGCCTTGGCCTTCGCCCTTGAGGTTGAAGTAAGTGTGCTGGGTTAAATTTACCGGAGTGGCTTGATCGGTCGTCGCCCGATAGTCGACCTTCAGTTCATTGTTGTCGGTCAGCGTGTACACGACGCGGACTTGAAGATTGCCTGGATAGCCTTCCTCGCGATCCTTGGCCAGGTAGGTCAGCTCGAGTGCCTTGCCACCCGCGGCGCTCAGCGGCTTGGCATCCCATACGACTTTGTCAAAGCCGATGACGCCGCCGTGCAGATGGTTCTCGCCGTTGTTGACGGCCAGCTGATACGTCTTGCCGCTGAGCGTGAACTTGCCCTTGGCGATGCGGTTGGCGTAGCGACCGGCGATCGCGCCGAAGTACGGTTTGTCGACGGCGTTCATGTAGTCTTCGACGCGGTTGTAACCCAGCGCCACGTCGGCCAGTTTGCCATTGCGGTCGGGAACGAGGATCGACGTGACGATCGCTCCGTAGTTGGTGATCTTGACCGTCATGCCGCTGGAATTCTTGAGCGTAAAGAGCTCGATCGAATCGAAGTCCTGGACGGTTTGTCCGCATGCAATCGTGGAGAACATGCACGCCAGCGCAGCGGCGGCTAGACAGAATCTCATCATGGTGGGTCGGTTCCTCGAAAGGCCTTTTAATACTGAGGTTCATCGCTTCAGCGCAGCGCCGGCGCCGTGCGCGCGCAATGCTCCCGAAGCGTGCCGCCATGGTAAGCCGCGGTTTTCGGCTTGCCAACCAATTGCAAGAATTCTCCCTCCGCGCCCTCCGCGTTCTCCGCGGTAGAAAATGGGTTACTCGCGGGGCGGCTCGTGACGCACGTGGTCCATGACGTTCTCGTAACCGCGAGCGGGCAAGCTCGGTACGCGGCGGCCTTCCTTCAGGATGTCAAAGGCCAAGCGGATCGTCACCGGGGCCTGGTTTTCAAGGCACTCGAAGATGAAGTGGAACGGATAGATCGCCAGCGACCGATTAGCCGAGACGACTCCGGTGGCTTCGGCATTATCGAACTCGTGAAACGTCACTCCCACCCACTGCCAACGGAGCTGGCGGACCAGCTGTTGGCCCCACAGGCAACCCAGCAGCAGAGCCGCTTCCTCGTCCTCGGCGAACTTCGGTCCGGCTCCTTTTTGCAACTGACAGACGCACTGATCGACTGCCTCGACGATCTCGTCGGGCGACATCGTCTCAGGCGCATCGAGCCCGAGGATGCGCGCCGCTTCGGCGGCATAGTCATCGATCGCGTCGCGCATTTCCGGGCTCAGTTGCGACTCGCTGAACTTCATCGAAGGAGCTTTCCTGGAGGGGGGAATACGAAGGGCTCAGCCGGCACACGCCACCGGCCAGACCGCCGCCGACTACTTTTTCTAGCCAGCTTTGTTATCCGCCTTTGAGCCGATCCTGACCAGCCGTGTTCCGCCGCCGTCCGCCACCTTGCGTGGCCCAAGCCGTCTGCGGGCAGAGCGGCGTTGAGCCCCGCGATTTCCGCCGCTCGAAGTCTGGAAGCCCGAAAAACCGAGCCAAGCGTTTGGGTTCTGGGCCGCGTCCAAAGTGGGCAATCGTACGTGGTACATCAGGCCCTGATGTGACCGCACCCGCAAGCCGCCCTGGCTCAATTGGGGCCGCGCCACGGGAAGCGGCCAAAAGGCAAACTGCTGAACTGAGCACAAGACGCGTTTTGGCGATTGTTTCGTTTGGCTGGGCAGGGGCTCTAGATTTTCCGAATTGGCCCGATTACGCTCTTTGGATAAATCTTGTCTGTTTTGCTGCTTTGACCAAAGGTGTCCCGGTATGATGTTCCGCCGCCCGACGGTAACAATCGCGCTCTGCCTGTTCTGGTTTTCGGTTGCGTGCTCGACCGTACATGCAGACATCGTCGATCTCGTACTTGAACTGCGCGCGAGCGTCGGCGGCAATCCGGTCCAGAACGCGATCATCGTCGGAGATGCGCTCGATGTCGGGATCTATCTGACTAGCCCTGCGGGTGGCAATCTTGATCCCAACTTTTCCAACTCAGGAAGCGGTCTGTCGGCATTCGCGATCCACGTGACATACGACGATCAAGTATTTCAGCCTGGTGCACCGGTTTTTGAATTTGGTGGGAGCTTCATTCCGCCGGCTACGGTGACCTCCATCAGTCCGATCAGTAATGGAGAGTTTACGGTCAGCGCGACAAAGCCCGACTCTCCCTGGCCGATGGGTACCCTCGACCAGGACACGGGGAATTATTCGCTTTTGCTTGGCACTGTTCACCTGCAGGCTAACTCCCCGATCGCGAACTCGACCTTTATCGTCGCCGATCCTGCTCAGGGTTCGGACGGCTTTTTGGTAGGCGGCGCAACAGGGGTCGATTCCGGTATTTTCTCACAGCCCGGCACGGTCAACCAAACTTATCGATTGAGCGTCGCCGTTGACCCAGTGATTTCGGCCGTCCCCGAGCCCGGCTCGATGAGCCTGGTAGCGTTGGCCGGTGCGGGCAGCATGTGGCTGGCTCATCGCCGACGGCGACGGCGCGGCAGCGCCGAGTAGCTGCCGCGATCCTCTTCTCAGCGTCTGCGTGTACTGGCGATATTACCTTGTCGTCTTGCCCGAACCTGAGCGGCTCATCGTCGGTCAAAAGCAGAAGTGGGCGTCGGTGGTGCATACCCATGCCAGCGACGAGTCGCTACAATGCTGCATCTGCTGGCCACGGCCTTTCTTCGCCGTGATCGCCACACCGAGGGCGTAGCTCAGTCGGTAGAGCAACGGACTTTTAATCCGTTGGTCGTGGGTTCGAGTCCCACCGCCCTCACTCTCCATCGCGCCGCGGGAAAGGTTGCCAGCCCAACTGTGGGACGGCAGTCCTCTGCCGTCAGCACCCGGCAAGCCGCCCGACTCTGCCCGTCCAGCTCTTCTTCTCTGGCCGCTTCGCGGCCTATTGAGACATGTGTGAGGCCAGCCGCCGTGGCAGGTGCTGCACATCAAGGGGAAACACGATCGCTTGATCCTCCCGCAACGGGCGACTGCGCTGGTCGACCGACCAAACGGAGCCCAAAGGCGGACTGTCCCAAACTCCCCTCTGCCCAGACGTGAGTTGTTCGAAGCGTCGCATCTCTCACTCTTCGTACGAACTCATTCGTAGCGCAAGCGGTGCGACTCGATCGCTCGACGCCTCGCGTCTCAATCGTCATGCATGCTCCCGAAGAATCGGTTTGAGCCCTTCGATACGCGGGCAAGGCTCGAGTCGTCGGCCAGGAGGCTGATTATCCGACAGAGCGTTCGAGATCGAGATGTCGTGTACGGCTTGATAGCGACCGTCGCGCATGTTGGGAAATTCTTGCTTGATTCGATCCGGTGCCAAGCTGAAATTGCCAATAACCTGGAATTGCATTCTTCCAAAATGAGTCTTCGAGCATGTGCCTGGACGGCGGAGTTCCCAAAGACCCGAACGGACGAGGGAGTCAACGTTGGGTATCTCGTCTACGTTATGTGTGGTGGTGTTGACCAGCGGAGTGTAACACGCCAAATAGCCGAAAACTTGCGTGGCTTGGACGATGCACGCCGCTCTCCATCCGGACGGTTGTTTTCCGCTTGGTTTGAAATGGGGATTGATCGCTTGCTCTCGCTCATTCACCGGGAAGATGACGATGTCACCCAATCGCATCAGCAGTGGTTGTGGCGACTTGAGTGTCTTTCTAACGCGAGCAGAGGTCGGCTCGGATAATTTCTCTTTGAGCTTGTGGAGCATTTTTTGTCGTTTCGTTCGATCCGCTTGGCTCATCTCAAGACGCTCGGGCCGGGACAGATCAAAGTCCGAATCGATGATTTCCTTCGCTCGTGCAACTAGCTGCGGCGCCTCGATGCCAGCCTTGTGAAACTGATCGGCCAGGACCAGCCAAAAGGTTGTG
>JBQCEI010000101.1:0-2090 GCA_051960375.1 Aureliella sp.
CAAGGAATTGTCGAAGCGCGAAATGCAGCGGGCATCGACCGCGGGTGTTGCCATGCTCGACAACATCGCTTTTGTGTCGAGCCTTTCGGGCCATCTGATGGCCTTCGAGTTCGGCAAACCGCCGGCCACTAATCCTTGGACTTTCCGACTGTACGGTCGATCGGTCGTACAGCCTGCGGTTTCGCATCGCAATCACAAACTGGTGGCCTTCCCGACTGAGGAAGGGGTCGTCACCATCTTCTCCACCGAAGAGCCCGAGAAGATCCAGCCGTGGTTCAATTTCGAGGCCCGCGCGCCGCTGGCCGGTCCGGTCACCTTCAGCGCCAACGCTCTGTACTGCGGCGACCATGCAGGTCAGCTTACCAAGATCGGCCTGGACCGAGTGGGACAGATCGAATGGCGCGCGATGATCGGCGAGCCGCTGGGCTCGCAGCCGATGGTCGTCGGCAAGACGGTCTACCTGCCCAACGAAATCGGCGACCTGATGGCCGTCGATGACACGACCGGAGTTCCGATGTGGGAAAGGCCGACGCCGCGCATTCGTTCGATCCTGGCTGCGACCGACGAGAAAATCTTCTGCCGCACGATGGCCGACCGCTTGGTAGTTGTCGATGCCAAGAACGGCAAGCTGCTCGGCCAGACCGGAGCTTCGTTCGTCAACACCGACTTGTACAACGCTCTGGACGACCGCATTTATGTGATCACGCCGAGCGCTCAAGTCTTATGCCTGCGTCATCGCGGCAAGGAATACGTCATGCCGCGGTTCCACGAGACGATTCCGGCGACGCCCGAGCAGGTTAAGCCGCAGCCCGGCGCTGCGCCCGTTGCCCCGGCTGCTCCGGCCGCGCAGCCAGCCACGGAAGATCCGTTCGGCGCTGGCATGAATGCAGCTGGCGCATTCGGCGCTCCGCCGGCGGCTCCCGGCGGCGATGCACTCGATCCGTTCAACACGCCGGCCGAGCCTGCTGCTCCTGCGGCACCTGCTGGTGGCGGCGCCGATCCGTTCGACGTGCCTCCGGCTGGCAGCAGCGGCGACGACGCCAATCCGTTCAACTGATCAATCTTTTCAAACTGATCAGGCTGTTCAAACCGATCAGGCTGTTCAATTGATCGGCCCGATCAACTGATTGACTGTGGCGTCGACCTCTCGGCGCTAGCCGTATTCTCTGCGGCAAGCGCTGCTTTCGCGGCAAGGAGCATTGTGGTGGCGGTATAGACGACGACCGCCAGCACAAGCCACTTGAGATAGGCGATCGGCAATTCCTTGACCAGGTAAGCGGCGATCAGCACTCCCGGCACGCCGAGCAAGGTCAAGCCGAGGGCGGCCGGCACATCGTAGCGCTGGCTGCGAATGAATCGCAAACTGGCCGCGGGCATCAGGAAAGCGCACGACCCCATCATGATCGGGAAGGCGGCTTTCGGGTCCATGCCCAGCAAGCTGACCGTGACCATGATCGGTGCGTAGGCCCCGACGCCGATCGTCATCAGCATGCCAAAGAGAAAGTTGCAGCCGATCGCGATGGCAAGCTTGGGCCCGGCTAACTGCAGTGCCGAGCCGCCTGTGGGGAAGAAATCGAACATGCCCAGTAGCATCAGCGCGGCAGCCACCAGCAGCGCACACCCCATGCCGGCTTGCACCGCCGGGCGCGGCAATCGCGTCACGATTCCCGCCCCGAGCCAAGCTCCTGCCACCGAGGCTGCGATCAGCAACCACAGCGTCAGAATGTCGACCTTGACGATCACGATAAAGATAAACGCCTGAGCCACCGTCGGCAGCGTGTGGCCTACGTTCAGCGTTCCGGGGATCAGCTGGTCGGGGACCGTGCGAAAGGGACGATACAGCGAGGTCGTGACGGCGAACGAGCCGATGCCCAGCGTGTCGAGAAAGTCGGTGATGAATCCGACGATCGCTTGATACGGCGTCGGCCAGAGCCACTGGCGGCGCTTGGTTAGCGCGAAAGCCCAGTAGGCGGCATAGGCGGCTGCGGTTACGCCCAGCAGCGCCAGCAGCACGACTTTGGCGATGTGCATGGTGCAGTCCTAGGTACAGTTCTTTAACCGCGGAGGCGCGGAGAGCGCGGACCGGCCTC
>JBQCEI010000102.1:0-4818 GCA_051960375.1 Aureliella sp.
TTTTACAACATCGGTTGTGGCTCCCTCTGTCAGCCCAGGGCAAGGAGGCCTTCAGGCCGACGCAGCACGTTGATCGACCGCTGGGAATCAGCCGCCGGGCGTTAGCCCGCGGTTTGCGGCGCCTCGCGGCATGGAACCGGACGCTACCGCGTGCCGGCTGAAGATTTCTAAGCTCCTTAGTGCAAACTGCGGCAGTTTGACTATACTCGCTCCGCATTCTGCGCATGCACCACACCTTCCAACCTCCCGCCGGCGGCTTTTCCGAGCTGCCTTTCGCTCTGCAGCTGGTGGTCGCATTCGCGAGCCCGACGCGTATCTTAGTGACGACTTAGCACCAGAGATTAGCAACATGAAGCGACTGAACCAGAGACTGGGGTCTCCGTCCGTAAATTGTCCGCGCACACTGCAAGCTGCAGGTCGCCGCAGGCGGGCTAAGATGCGCCGCTTTGTCATTGAGGCGTTGGAGCAACGCCGGATGCTGGCCAGCGACCTCAGCAGTGCACCGGCAGCCGGTGAGGGGCCTGCACTTTATATGGACGTGTCGCAGGCGCTCGTGTTCCAGAGCCGGGATGCCGGCGGCTTGACAACTTTGAAGTCTATTAATCCGACCGAGTCATCCGCCACACCGACCAGTCTGTCGCTCGCCGGCATGCCCGCCGGGGCCAGCGTGAGCGAGCCGGAATGGTCTCCCAACGGCAACTGGTTGCTGTTTGCTCAAGAGGGTTCACAGCAACTGTACGTGCTGAATTCTTTCGATGGCCGACTGCTGCCCGTTGTCGACTCCAACGCAGCACCTATCGTCGGTCTCAATCCGACTTGGGCAGGCGATTCGAGTACCATTGGCTGGGCGGGTCCTGCGCGGTTTGGAGGCAGCATTCCCAATTTGGACATCATGGAGGGGACTCTCCAGTTTTATCAAGACCACGCTCTACTGGTCGGTCAAACCAATCTGACGGATAGTCCGGCCGCCGAGTTTCGACCGGACTGGTCGCCAGACGGAACCAAGCTCGTTTACGACAGCTCCGCGTCCGGCGCCGGCGATCTGTACTTGATGGACTTCGCCGCGAAGATTGGCCAACGGCATCCGACGATGAACTTGACTGCCGATCGTCCGACCACGAGCGAATCGGAAGCCGATTTCTCGCCCGATGGCACTCACATTGTCTTTCGCAGCAGTCAAGGAAACGTCGATCTCTGGGTCATGAACGTCGACGGCAGCGGCAAAACACAATTGACCAACACGCCCGGCGACGAACTGGCGCCGACCTGGTCGCCCGACGGTTCGAAAATTGCCTATAGCCTGCGCACTCTTGCCGACGGCGTCTCCAGCCAGGACATCTACATGATGAATGCCGACGGCTCGGGGTCCGAGCAATTGACATTCACAGCCGCCAGCGAATCGTGCCCGACGTGGCGTAAATCCACTGCGCTTCCGAGCGATGTGTCGATCGAAATATCGGGACCGGCGAACGTCACTGAAAAAGAGAGCTTCGAATACACGATCACAGTGGGAAATACGGGGCTGGTTGCAGCCACCGATGTAACGGTCACGCTGGAAGCCGACGCGCGCATGGCACTGGAAAGTGCGGTCGGTGGGGCGATTCAAGATGGTCAGGCGGTGTTCCATATTCCGGCACTCGCCATGGGCGCGACTGTCCACTACACAGTCAGGGCGCACACGATTGTCCCAGGCACGATGTTGGTCGACGCTACCGTGTCGCTGCCAACGGATAGCGACCCCGTCCCGCAAAACAATTTCGCCAGTTGGATGCTGAACGCTCGGCCCGCGAACGACGATTTCGCCAACGCCTCGGTGTTGCCCTCGGGACGGGGAAGCTTGCCGTTTGCCACGTTCAACGCCACCGCCCAAGCGAACATTCTCGGCCAGCCCGAACCAGCCCACGCATTCAATTCCAATGGCGCGCCGATTTTCAGCAGCAACACGATTTGGTATCGCTGGTTCGCCGGCGCCGCCGGGCACGCGACCTTCACTACTGCGGGCAGCAACTTCGACACGGTACTGGCTGCTTACTACATCACCAACGCCAACGGCGTGCCCAAGCTCCAGCAAGTCGCCAGCAATGACGATGCAGACAGCAGCACGAGTAAGATCGAGTTCGATGCCTTCAAAGACGAGTCGTACTACATCGCCGTCGGCGGTTTTCAGTCGACTCGCGGCACCGGCTATCTGAGCTGGTCGAACACGCCGCAGGTGATTCCCGCTCCACAGCCTCAGCACATTTTTAGCCTCAGCCGCCCTTCGACGCTCGTCGGCAACGCGCCGCTCGATTTACGCTTGCTCGGCAGCGGCTTTGACGGTGCATCGCGCGTGTATGTGCTCGACGATTACGAATCGCCCAACGCGATCCAGTTTCGCGCGCACAACTTCCTGACGACAACATTCCGCAGTAACGGTCACGAGCTCGAAACCCAATTGCCCGCTCGGTATCTGGCTCGGCCGGGTACGCTGCGGATCGTCGCCGTGCGCAACAATGAAATCTCTAATGTGGTCGAGTTGCACGTCACGGCCAATGAAGTGTTGCCCGCCGGGAGCTCGGTGGCCCTGGGCAAAGTGCGAGCGCTCGCCGACGTGATTCTCCACCAAGCCGCCGCCGGAGCAGGGGAGGGAGAGACGGGCGTTGAAGTGTATAAGCTCGAGGGGCACGTCAACTTCAATAAGTATTTGTCGGTCGACGGAGCCAGCATCGAATTGCAGATCGACCGCGCGGCCAATTCGATGCGCGTTCGCATCCAGGAGGGGAGCATCCTCCTGACCAACGTTCCGCGCTACAACACGATCACGCTCTGGCGCGGCGCGGACTTCGAATTTACGCTCGACGGCGAAGGGGAACTGACCAACCTCCTGCGCGCGACGGTCGAGACACCGCTGCGCGATAAGGGAATCGAAGTCGGGATCGACCGGGCTCATTTGCTTCTCGGCACGACGCTGGACCAAGCAGGCCGCCCGATCTACGGGATTGAGATCTTCGGTTCGCTCAAGTTCCAGCAAATCGCTGGCCTGGTCAACGTGCCTTTGCAGTTCCAAAAGCTGGTGCTGACGCAAAACGACGGGCTGCGTTTCTCGGGAGAAATCGGGCCGATCAATTTCAGCATTGGAGGCCTGGTCCAGTTGCAAGAGGCTTACTTGAGCTTCCAAGCAGGCGCTACTCCACAAGAAGACTCCTTCCGCGGCCGAGCTAAGATCGCCACGGCGGTTTTATCAGCCAGCGGCAGCGTCGAGCTGAAGAACGGCGTCATCAACAGTGTCTCGGGCGGTCTTGACCTGCCGGCCCTTACCGGCTTGCCGCTCGGACCGCTGAACATCACCGGCGGCAGCCTCGGACTGGAAAACCTGCTCACGCCCGAATCGTTGCAGGTCCGCATCGGTGCCAATGCCACGATCGCGCATCCGGCGGTCGCCAAGGTGATTAGCCTGCATGACGTCGGCATCTACTATCGTCTGCCGGCAGCTTTCGGTGGCGATGGCAGCCTGCAGATCTTCCAGGTACCCGCCGCCAGCGCGTCGCTCGATCTAGATCTATCGGCCAATCACTACACCTTTGGTGGTCAGGTAGACCTTCTGCCGAGCTTTCCGATCTTCGAAGTGCGCGGCGAACTGACCGCCAGCCTCGGTGGTTCGCAGGGGTTGAACCTGAGCGGCTACGCTGAAGGAATTGTGCAAATACCGGATGGCAACGGAGGCTTGTATGACGTGCTGAAAGCCTGCGGACACGTCGCGGGCTTCGAATTCGGTCCCTGTTTGAAGTTCCCGATGGAGATTGCCTCAGCGAAACTCAGCTATCAGAACAACGCGTTCTCATTCAGCACAAACTTGCCGATCGTCGGCAAGACGGCTCTGCGGATCAAACAAGTTCAAAACGGTGTGCAAGCGGCTATCGACCTGTTCCATAACATTCCTGGCATCGCAACGCATTATGTATTTGGAGCTGGCGGTGAAGGTGAGATTCTCGATAACACGATCGGGACGTTTGCCATGCCTGCCGACTCGCCGAAGCTCATCGTCAGCGTCTCGGCAACCGACGCCGCGCCGCTCTACGACCTGATCGATCCCGCCGGCAATCGCTATACGCCGCTGACCATTGGCACCATCGGTGGCACCTTCTTCCAAAATACGGAAACCAACGGCAGCTTCTACGTCATCGACAATCCGATGGCCGGCCAATGGACCGCCGAAGCGCAAATCGGTGTTACGGGTCCTCTCGACTTCCAAGCCTGGGGCGCCAATGCCGCTCCCGAGCTTAGCGATGTGGCGGTGCAGGCCTCGGGCGATGGCTACCAGATCAGCTATGTGGCGACCGACAAGGACGACGATCCGCGAGTATCGCTCTACTACACCACTTCGCCTACAGCGACCAACGGGACGCTGATTGCCGAGGATATGCTGGCCAGCCAGACGCAATCGTTCTTCTGGGATGCAGCGGGCACCGATGTGCCGTCGGGCACCTATTATATCTATGCGATGATCGACGACGGACTCAATACGCCAGTCGCTCTGTTCGCTCCCGAGCCGGTGACCGTTAGCAATCCGCTGGCTCCGGCCACACCGATCGTCACGTCTCTCCTCGCGGTTGAAAACGCCATCGACGTCCAGTGGCAACCCGTTTACGCAAGCGATCTGGCTGGGTACCAGGTATGGTACGGCTTGCAGGATGGCGACCAGGTCAACTACACCGGTCACGTAGACGCAGGGCAGTCCACGTCCTTCCGGCTGAAAGGCCTCGAGCCAGGCAAGACGTACGCCGTGAGCGTCGTGGCCTACGACAGCAGCCAAGAAGAAGATCCGCTGAACCCCGGCAC
>JBQCEI010000103.1:0-14817 GCA_051960375.1 Aureliella sp.
AACTACCAGCCGATCAGCTATGTTCAACCGATCGAGAGCCAGCAGGTAACGAGCTTGGCGGCGGTCTACGGGGCCGTCTTCAATCGAACGGCCAACGGCTGGTATTACGCGACGCTGACCGATCCTACGTCCGTTTGGGTATCGACCGGCCAGCGCTCGACGCATGCTTTTCCGGGAACCTTCGACACGGCCGCGGCTCGCATCTTGGCGGAAATGACGCAAGGGGCGCGAACGCTTGGCCCGCAAGTGTCGACGACGATTCACAATTCCGGATCTGCGACGTTGCCCGCTCCGAAGCGTTTTGATCTGGCGTTGTTCCTCGATAACAGCCCGCGATCGCAGCAGATTGCCCGCTGGTTCGATACTGATGAGCAGCTGAGCTGGATCAAGTCGCGCTGCAACTTCCAGGTTTACACGCCGGACAATCCGACCTATCGAACGCGGTTAGCTTCGGTGGTTGGCGTTGAAAACTTCCCGGCCGTGGTGCTGACGTTTGCGGATGGCGGGCACATTCACGCGGCTGCGGAAAAGATGATTCCTTCGACGTCCAGCAAGCTTGCCGACGATCTGTACTACTACACCACGTTGGCGACCAAAGCTCGCGAGCAGTCGAAGTCATCCGGCCTGACGGGCGTGATCAAAACCGCGTCTTACAACTGGGATAAGTCGATTAATCCTTCGATGCAGTTGCGGGAAGCTGATCTGGGATCTGACTGCGATGACGGCAGCTGCGATCGCAACAACCGGCCGCATTTCCCGAGCGGTGGAAGCGAAGGGGAAGGCTTGCTCGATCGCGCCCGCGATCACGCCGGCCGCAACGCGGTTGTCTGGACGGGGCTTGGCGACGAAGCCATTTTGGGCCTGATCGTCATCGTCGTTATCGTCGCGGTCATCGCTCGCCGACAAGGCAAAATCTAAGCTCGACTCGTCAATAGCCCGACAGTAGCGGACTCCCGCTCGCTCTTTACTCTCTTCATGGATTTTGAATCGGAGCGGAGCGACTTCGCTACTAGTCGGGCTTTTTGTTGATCATCGGTCCGAATCAATCAATTCTCCAAAGAGGTTCTATCGTGCTCTCCATTCTTTCTTCGCCGGTTGTTCTGCTGGGACTTGCCGCCGCTGCTGTTATCTACCTTCTGCTTTCGCCGAAGAAGCCGGCCAATGCGCCGCAGCTGCTCGCCACCGATGGCCCTTCCCCTGGCTGGCCCCAGTATCGCACCAATCGCGACGCGGAAATGGCCGAAGATGCCGAGCTGATTCGCGAGCACTTTTGCAACAAGGTCAAGGAAGAGCGGATTGCGAACGCTCTGGCGAAGCATGGAGCGTTCTTGGGACCGCAGGCCGCGCCGGCCGGCAAGTCTGCAAAGTAGACCGGTTGAAGTACGTTATCCTCCACTTGAACCGGTGACCTCTACAAAGCCATGAAAGTCCAGATCGAGCGATTCACAGAGCCGGGCGGCATCCTTCGGGTTTGGGTGCTGCCCGGCGCCAAGCATGGTGACGCCTATCAGCTCGCCATGACTGTGCGTTGGCTCGATGAAGAAACGATCGAGTTTCTAGGCCTTCTGAACCCGATTCCCGATCCAGTGATCGGCAAGGCAATTCAAAAAGAAGCGGCTCTCCGCGGAATCTCGATCGATGATGCGGCGATCGAATTCCTTATGTCTCGCTCGCCGATAACCAAGGCGATCTGGAAGGCAATTCAAGACGAAGCGGCCCGCATGGGCATCACGCGAATCAAAGCTTCGCGGTGGAATACCGGCGTAGAGCGGGTGCGTTGGATTCGAACAAGCAGGCGAGCGGGTTAAATGGGCGTCTTTCCAACAGCGTTCGAAGATTCCGATCTGTCCGGTTTGCCAACGGCTGACCCGGGCAGCGGCTTGCCCTACTCGCTCTATGGCGTCCTCTGCGTCGGTGCGTTCGGGCTCGATGATCGCTACAGCGCCGTCGCACATACGCACGATGGCCGTTACTTACAGCTATCGCAGGCCGACCAGCCGAACGGCTACCCGCAGCTAGACGATACGGGCGCGCTGGTAGGCACGATTTTGCATCGGACCGGCACCGATGCGGAGATCGCGGCAATCGTGCTTGCCGAGGGCGAGTTTGCGTATTGCACCGATACTAAAGAAACACGAGTAGGCGATGGTGTGACCGCAGGCGGAGTCTTGGCCGGAGGTGGAGCGAAAGTCTACCTGGGCGATTCGTTATCGATAGCTAATTCGACGGCGTTTACAACTTCGGCTACCGCTCCATATTTAGCTAACTCCCATTACCGCGTAACGGTTATCGTGTATGTTCTCGATGCCAGTATTACCAATAATTGCAAGTTCCTCTTGAGCGGCACGCAGAATTGGAGGAGCCCATTTAGTTCGCCGATCATAACTTCACCGAGCAGGTTTTTGCTCTGGCATAGTTATTACAACGACAATGCTACGGAGTGGGGTATGACCATGGCGACCGGCAGCGGTTTCTCTGGTACGACAAACCCCAATCTAAACGTAACTCCTGCCGCTACTGGTAAACAGATCTGCCGGTTGCTCTGTCAAGCTGACATCTTTACCGGGCCATCGGCAGGTTCATTCTTGTTTGGGATCGCCCAGAAAACTGCCAACGCTTCAGCTTTAAGCGCCCAAGCCCTAATGACCGTGGAGCGGCTTGGATGATAATCAACGGCAAACAGGGCGGTGCTGCCTTACGTGGTCCAGCCTCCAGCGAGTTTGCCATTTCGCTGACGGCAACTGAGCAGCTACGGTTGCTTGACTCAGGCGGAACGGCGTTGGTGGTGGTGGACGATGCCAACGTCAGCCGAGAATCTGCACCTCTGTACGAGAATGAATTTCTGCTCGCGCTTGGGCTCACGGCCCCTCAAAGCGTCCAAGAAACGTTGCGGTATGAGTGTAGCGGCGTTGGCGTAATCAATGGCGCAGTCGCGTCTCGAGTTTCCTACGGGGCGGAGGCGATCTACGCGCGGACTAGTTGGGGTGCCGCTCGGGCAGACGTCATATTTCAACAGTCAGGCGGCGAGGCTGTTGATACGTTCATTGATTATGTAGCCGGGTCGCTGGGGGCCGCACTAGCCGCCTCGGTGCAAAGCCGAGTTGGCACGGGATCGACGGCGATTCTCGCGTCTGCCGATGATGCCAACAGCCTATACGCCCGCAATGCCGCGTG
This sequence comes from Aureliella sp., assembly GCA_051960375.1. Lineage (GTDB taxonomy): Bacteria > Planctomycetota > Planctomycetia > Pirellulales > Pirellulaceae > Aureliella. The sequence goes on from JBQCEI010000103.1 coordinate 3,175, forward strand.
CTGGATCAATGGCGACTGGACCGGGCGGCCGGTTTGGAATAGCTACGGCGGTCCACAGACAAACGGGGCGGCGATCAGCAGGCGGCATATGGTTTTTGCCAACCATTACCACCCGCCGGTCGGCAGCACCGTCCGGTTTTTGACACAAGACAACAGCCCCATCGAACGCACCGTTACCGCGTTAAGCACTGTTGCGGGTACGGACATCACCATAGGCCTGCTCGATTCGGATTTGCCGGCGGAAATCTCACACTATCGAACGTTTCCGGCGAGCGTCACTAGCTACTTAAAAACGTTTCAGGTGCCGATCATATGCACGGACCAGGAAGGCAAGGCCTTAGCGTTTCTGTGGAACGCCTACAACAACACTACCTCGTGGTTGTTGTCGTCTCAGGCCTACACCTCCGGCGATTTCGCGGCCTATTCTGAATCCATAGTCGGCGGCGATTCGGGGTCGGCAATCTTCGCGTTTCTCAATGGGGAACTGCTGATTGTCGGCGATCATTTCGGCGCAGGGTCGACTAATCCGCTGTTTGCGTACTTCGATGAAGTGAACGCCGCCATCACTTCGCTCGGCGGCGGGTATCAGCTCGAAACTGTGGACCTATCGACTTTTACGAACTACGGTTAATTGCAATGGGCGAAATCGAATTTATTGCGCAGGCTGGGCAGACGTTTTCGTTTCAGCCATACAACAGCACCAGCGGCGAGGCGATTGGATCGCCCGTTGCCGCCGTTACCGATTCCACAACGCCGACACTCTACCGCGTGACGGTAGATGCAACGGGAATTGTCTATGGCGTTGCCAGCGCTACCAACTTGAAGGTAGCCGGCTTTGCCAACTTGGATGCGCCGGCCGACAACGGATTTTCGCCGCTATACGGTTCTTATGCAGAGGCGGCCTCCGCGGCAGTAGTGGCCGAGCGTGATTCTCTGGCTTCACAAGTCGCATCACTAACCGCCGAACGTGACGCGCTCGCAGCCGACAAGGCAGAGTTAGCTCAGCAGCTGGCTGAATTGCAGGGGACCTCGACCAACCCGAGGCACGTTGCGCCGTTCGACTTCCTCGCGCTGTTCACTCAACTTGAACAGGTCGCCATTTTTTCAAGCTCGGACCCTACTGTGCTGCTCGCGCGTGCGCAGCTGCAAACGATCATCACTTACGTTGATTTGGACCTGCCGGCGACGATCAACTTTGTTTCTTATCTCGAGCAAGCCGGGCTGATCGCGGCCGGTCGCGCTGCTCAAGTCTTGGCCGGGGAGGCGCCGCCGGTATGAGCAAAGGTCGATTCGGTTCACCAGCCGGCAAGACGTTCAGCGTTCAGCTGTACGATCCGACGACGCTGGCCACTGTCGGCGCGGCGATCGCGGGCGTTACGGACTCGACGGTTCCAACGCTGTACGAGTTCAACACGGCCGCAACTGGCATTGCGCTGATGGTCGCGACGGCTACCAATTTGCGTGTTGCCGGCTACGTCGACCTTGATAATCCGGACGCGACTGGAGCGAGCCCGGTTGTTGACACCTACGAGGAAGCGGCCGGAACCGGTGTTGATCTAACTTCAATCACCGATCAGCTGGACCTTATCCAAGCGAAGACGGACCGGATTGGAACCGGAACGGCAACCATATCGGCGCCGGTGACCGCAACGGGCAAGCTGAACGAATTGACGATCGGTGATGATTATCTGGCGACCTACGGCCGCTCGTTCAGTTGGACCATTGCTAAGCCTTCGAACTTCCCAGTTGACGGCGCCGTCGCTTGGTTCGGTGGCTCTCGCGACAGCTGCCAAAAGTGGCTTGTCTCCGGATCGATCACCGACAATGGAGACGGTACGTTAACGCTCGAATTCGAATTGCCCAAAGAGAAAACGTCGGGCCTTGAAGAAGGCAACTACGATTGGTCCGTTGCCATTCACGACGCGAACGATGTTCAAATCACGACCGTGAAGAATGGTAGTACGGGCGTGACGCTCTCGAAGAAGTTCACCAACCAATAATGCTTACGCTTGAAGAGTCCGCGCAACGTGATCGCGACCGGCTCGCCAAGCGGAGCCGGGATAAGTACGCGGCTGCAAGCGAAGTTGGCTCGATTCCGGCGCCGGAAGATCCCGCGCGCCGGGAGCGGTGCTCGCAAGACTTGCTCGCCTTCCTGGTTGAATACTTCCCGAATTCGACCGGACTGGCTCCGTTCGGTGATCGGCAGATTAAAGCGATTCGCCAGCTTGAACACGCGATTTTGCACCACGGCCGAACGCTGAACCTTTTGCCGCGCGGCTACTGCAAAAGCTCAATCAGCGAAGGCGCGTGCATTTGGGCAGCGGTCTATGGGCATCGTCGCTTCATTCTGTTTTTTGGAGCCAATGACGACTCGGCAAAGAGCGGCATCGAGTCGATTCAAACCGAGCTCAATTCAAACGAGCTGCTCAAGGCCGACTTCCCCGAAGTTTGCCTGCCGATCGAGAAGATTCAGGGTAAGTCGCAGCGCTGCGGATCGCAGACGCATAACGGCAAGCTGACTCATATCGAGTGGACCTCCGACAAGATCGTCTTGCCGATGGTCGAAGGGAGCTTGGCAAGCGGCGTTGTGATCTGTGCTCTTGGTTTGCTGTCCGCGTCGCGCGGCAAGCGCCACATGCGGCCGGACGGCAAGCGAGTGCGTCCGGACTTCGCGGTTATCGACGATCCGCAGACTGATCAATCGGCGCTGAGCCCGCCGGAGACCAAGAAGCGGCTGCGGGTTATTCGCAAGTCGATTCTGCGGCTCGGTGGACACGGCCGGCAAATCTCGATTGTGATGAACGCGACGAAGATCGCGACCGGTGACCTAGTTGACCAGCTCTGCGACCGGATGCAGAACCCGGGATGGAAGGTCATTCGGGCTGAAACCGTCGTCAGGATGCCTGACGCGCTCGAATCGCATTGGTTGGGCAAGTATGCCGAGCTGCTGAAGGACTTCGACACTGAAGACGTCGACTCGCAAGAGCGAGCCCTTCGCCGCGCGACGGAATACTATGCGGCCAATCAAGACGAAATGGACCAAGGCCACAAGGTCACCTGGGACGATGTTCCGTTGGAGCCGGGCGAGATTTCGGCGATTCAACACGCGCTGAATATCTTCATCATTGAAGGCGAAGACGTCTTCGACGCGGAATGCCAAAACAACCCTTCCCGCAATGACGTCGCCGGATACTTGCAGCTGAACGCGAGCGTAAAGGAGCGAAAGAACGGGCTGTCGAAAGACCGCGTTCCCCTGCTGTCGCAAGTCTGCGTCTTCGGAATCGACGTTCACGACGAGATTTTGTATTGGTCGCGCGGCTGCGCGATGCAGGATTTTAGCGGCGCGGTTGTGAGCTATGGCACCTTTCCCGAGCAGCCGACTTCGTACTTTTCACACAGCAAGGTCAAGAAAAAGCTGATCGACTTGTATCCGGAAGGAACCGTTGACCAAGCGATTGAAAAAGGTCTCGTTCAGCTGCTCAAGAATCTCGCCGGCCATCCCGAGGAAATTACCTGCGGACTGATCGACAGCGGCTACAAGCCTGAATCGGTCGCAAGTGCAATTGCTCGAGCTGAGGTTGCGAATGTCTTCAGCTCCCGCGGTATCGGTATCGGTCCGGCCGAAAAGCCGATGCCGGAGTACGACGTTTCGCCCAAGCGGAGCCGCAAATCTGGTCCGGACCCAAAGAAGCCCCGCTGGTATTTCCCGCGTGAGATTCGGCGGCGCGTGCATTTCGACGCGAACTACTGGAAGGACGTCGCGGCGGCGCGGCTCACCCAGGAGAAGGGCGCCGGCATGTGGGCGCTCTATGGAAATGAGCGAGTAGACCATTCGCTTTACGCCGATCACCTTTGCGCTGAGCAGCCGATTGCTATGAGCGCGCGAGGGCGAACGGTCAACGTTTGGAAAGTTGTTTCACATCGCGACAACCACTATTGGGACACATTTGTTTTGTTGATGGTGGCCGCGTCAATCGCCGGCTGCCGGCTGCCGGGGTCACTCGGGGCTGACAAGGTAAACGCAACCAAAAAGAAGCGACCGCGCAGAGGCGGCGTTTCTTATCTCGAATAGGACGTTCAACACATGGGCCGCATCGCTCGAAACGCAATCACCGGTGAACCGCAGGCGATCGTGAAAACGGTTGTCGTCATCCCGCTTACTTGCCCGAACTGTGGTTCGGATGAGCGCACCAAGCTGGAAGACTATACGGCAGTATCGGACACCGAAATTACGGTTGATGGAATCACATACACGAAGGTGACTTGGGCAAGAACAAGCTGCAAGGAATGCGGCACTCGCTACGTTGTTAAACGATTTGGTTTTTCCAATTCCTCGCAACGCGAGTTAAGCCGGCCTTCGCAACTGATTCCGAACTTGCCCGATGCTAACTTCGGGCATGGCAAAGAAATCGCAGTCGGAACTTGAAGCGGAACTTACGGCGGTCGAAAAGAAACTTTCGGCCGGCGTAAGCTCAACAATGGTCGACGGCACCAAGACAGAGTTTGACTTGGATGCCCTCCGGCTGCGTGCTCGCGAACTGCGATCGCAGATTAAAACCATGCGTCGCCCCCGAGCCGTTACCATCGATCTAGGGGGCTTCTAAATGCTCCCGAACATTGCCAAGCGCGCTCTAGCGTGGGCCGGCAAGGCTACCGGCCTTCAATACGACGCGATCAACCCGCGCGGCCGTCGCCGGAATCCTGGCTCGCGTGTCAATCGCGAAGACGCGTACGCGAAGGGCAAGAATCGCAATGCACTGCAGGCGAACGCGGCCGACCTTTGCCGCAATCTGTCGCTCGGTTCCTGGATGGTCCGCAGGCACTTGGACTACGTGTCCCAGTTCTCATTTCATTCGCGAATCGATAACCCGAACATTTCGAAGGAAGAAAACGCCGCGCTTAATGCACGGATCGAACAGCTGATGGCGGAAGACAACCGGCCGGCTAATGCCGACGTCGCCGGCAAGTTCTCTCGCGAAAAGCTCTTCCGCTTGGCTGAAATGCGCCGCGTTCTCGACGGCGATACGCTGCTTGTCAAGATGAACGACGGTCGGCTTCAGGGCATCCAATCCGATCTGATCGAAGATCCGGAAACGAAGGCGGCCGATGAAGAATGGATCAATGGCGTTCTCGTTACTGCAGTCGGTCGACCGCTCAGCTATTCGATCAAGACGCGAAAGAGCTACACCGAAACAAAGCCAGATCGGCGAATTGATTCAACGAATGTAATTCATTACGGGTTTTTTGAGCGATACGCCGCTGACCAAGTTCGCGGAGTCTCTCCCCTGGTTGCCGCACTGAACCCGCTCCGCGACGTTTACGAAAACTTCGATTACGCGTTGGCTAAGGCCAAGGTGTCACAGCTATTCGCGCTCGCCTTCTATCGCGATGCGATCGAGCGCGACGAAGACGTCGAAGAAGAGATGACAACCGTAGTTGACGAAAGCGGTAACCAAGCTCAGGTAACGACCGGCTACAAAGTCGACTTCGGTAAAGGGCCGATGGTTCTCGACTTGAACGATGGCGACAAAGCGGAGTTTCTCGAAAGCAAAACACCGAGCTCCGAGTTTCAGTCGTTCACCCAACTGATTATCCAAGTCGCGCTGAAGGCCTTGGATATCCCGTTCAGTTTCTACGATGAAGCCCATACCAACTTCTTCGGATCGCGCGCCGCTTGGCTCCATTACGAGCGATCTTGCCGCGATAAACGCGATGACCAATTGGAAATGCGCCGCAACTATACCGTTTGGAAGTTGCGGCTATGGATTCGCGACGGCCGCTTGGTGTTGCCCCCGGGCATGACCATCAACGATTGCGTGTTTGAGTGGCAAGCCCGCGGAATGCCTTGGTGGGACCCGAGCAAAGAGGTTGCCGGCAACGTGGCGGCGATCGGCGCCGGGCTCGACACTCCGCAGCGCATCTGCAAATCGGCCGACAGCGATTTCTACGACAACATCGACGAAATCGCCAAGGCGCAGGAGTACGCCAAATCGAAGGGCGTTGAACTGAAGTTTGTAGCACCCAAGCAAACCAAGAAGCCGAACAAGGGCGCAGCATGACCAAGCGAATTGACCTTAAAACCAAGCCTCGAATGCTGCGGACTGGACGCGCAAAGTCCGATTCCAAGCCCGCGGTTGACATGACCGGCGGCATGTTCGGCGCTGGCATCATTCGCGACGTTTCGGTTATCACGACCGGCGAAGCGCTCGGGCATGAACTGTGGATCGATCAAGAGTTTCTGCAGCAGACGGCCAGCGCGATTCAAGCGGCCGGGGATCGCGGCGTGAAATCTCGCTTCACTCACCCGGGCATGTCAAGCGATGGCCTTGGTCGGCACTTGGGGCGGATCAATAACGCTCGCGTCGAAGGCAACCAGGTGAAGGGCGATCTTCACTTCGCGACTTCGGCTCATTCGACGCCAGACGGCGATTTGGCCGAGTACGTCGCATCGCTGGTCAGTGAAGACGCGACCGCGGCCGGGCTCTCTATCGTCTTCATGCGCGATCGCAACGCGGAATCGCAGTTCATGCTTGCGAACGGCGCCAAGTTCGACGGCCGCTACTTGGATGCGAGCGGATACAAGTCGCCTGATCCTGCGAACACGGACAACTATCCGCATGCCCGTTTGGGCGAGCTGCGAGCGGCTGATTTGGTCGACGAACCCGCGGCCAATCCGGACGGGATGTTTGATTCTATGCCGATCGCGAGAGAGGCAGATAAGGCGTTGGCTTACGCGCTGGGACTTACCAGCGAAAAGCCATCGGCTGAAATGTTTGGGGTTAATTCTGAGCGCGCGGCGGCGTTCGTCACGCGATTTCTTTCTACGAGAGGACTTGAAGTGACAACGAAGCAATCTGCCGAAACGACCACCGATCCGAAGCCCGAAGGCAAAACGCGCGAACAGTTCAGCGCCGAGCTGAAGAAGTTCACCGATCGTTTTGGAGCCGAAAACGGCGTGAAGTGGTTCAACGAAGACAAGAGCTATTCGGATGCTCTTGAACTTCACTGCGACGCCCTCGGCCAGCAAGTGAAAGACGGCCAAAAGAAGATCGAAGAACTGGAAGCCAAGTTCAAATCGCTCGAGCTTGGCGAGACTCGACACGTTGAAACCGGATCGACGAAGGACGCCGGCGAAGCTCCGAAGAAGACGCTCGGGGCGATGCTCGTTCCGAGTGCCAACTAGTCAGCGCTCCCCACTTGTTTGAATGGCCAATATGGACGTCCGGCGGCTTTGTGTCTCGATCCTGATTGTGATCTTCAGCGGTTTGCTGTTGGTCCTAATCTCGCCGTGGCTGTCCATGTTGGCCGTCTTGATTTTGCTTTTTCTTTTCGGCTCCTAGTTCCAATTCAATCGCTCAATTTGGAGTTAGCCTAAATGGCTTCATCGATCGCAACGCTGGCAACGCTGGTTGCCCAGAATGATAGAAACCTTGATGCGGTCTATATCAGCGACTTGCTTCAAGACGCTCCCTTCCTGGCTGCCCTGTTCGCGAAGAAGGCCAGCAATGGAACGCTCCACAATTATCTGAAAACGACCGCGGCCGCTGGCGCCGGATTCCGAGAAATCGGCACCGGTCGGGACCATACGACCTTCACTCAAACGCTGGTCACGGCAACGCTGTACTACCTCGACGCGAGCTTTCACGTTGATAAGGCGTTCGCTGATTCGCACTCCGCGGGCGTCGCCGGCGTGATGGAACAACACGGCATGGAATCGCTGAAGTCGGGCTTTGCCGCTGCTGAAACGCAGCTGATCAACGGCACCTTGGCCGATTCCGGTGGCTTCGCCGGCATGCGTCAAAACGGGGCGATTGACGCTCTCGCTGATGCGATGGTAGTCAACGCCGGCAACGCTACCGCGAACTCGGTAACGAGCGTTTACGCGGTCCGCACCGGCGACGCTGACGCGGCGTTGGTTTCGGGTCAATTTGCTTCGGGCAACATGCTCTCGGTTGGTGAAACGACCGAACAGTTTATGCCTGACGCGAACGGCAAGTTCTACGCGGCCTACGCGGCGGCTATCGGCATGCACCTGGGATTGCAGTTCGGTGGCGCGTACTCGGTCGGACGGCTTTGCAACATCGGGGCAGCGGCCAACAAGCTGACCGATACGCTGCTGGCTCAACTGCTGGCCAAGTTCCCCGCCGGCCGCAGCCCGAGCTTCTTCTTGATGAATCGTCAAAGCTTGTTCCAACTGCAGGCCTCGCGAACCGCAACGAGCCCGACCGGCGAACCGGCGCCGATTCCTTCGCAAGCGTTCAACATCCCGATTGTCGTTTCGGACAGCGTGTTGAACACCGAAGCGGTTGTTGCCTAATCGCGAGCCAGCATGTTAGACGAAGCCCTTGACTTGCACGCCGAAACGCTCGAATCGCTCGAAGGTATCGACATTACCTACGCGAGCGGTTCGAGCACATTTGATGCGGTCGCTGTCCTCGCACAGCGGCGGCTCGATGAAGAGCTAGTCAATTCAAGGGCTATCGTCTCAACAAAACTGCTCGATGTTTTGATCCGGCCGAAGTGGTTTTCGGACAACAGCATTGCTTCACCGAAGCCTGATGATCTGATCACGACCACCGACGGCCGGCGACTCCAAGTCCATTCGCATGGCGATCAGCCGTGCTTTGTTTGGGCCGACCCCAAACATATTTCATTCATCCGAATTCACGTTATTGAACTCAAGCCAATAGAGGTTTAACCATGGCGATTCGAGAGCTTACCCTTGGCCAAGCTCGCAAGCTTGTTCAGGAAAACAAGATGGAAGCCATTCAGATTGCCAACATGGAAGGTTGGCCGGAAGACGTCAAATTGTCGATCACCGTCAGCGATACGCTGGCCGCGGAGATTCCGCCCGCTCAGCATACGACCGCGGCTAAGGTCAAGCGCGGCCGCAAAACCCCGTCCGAGCAGTAGGCCTGGCTCGCTTCTCTCTTCGGTTTGGAACGGTAACCAATGGCCGCGCAGCAAGTAGAACTTCGGGAAGCTCTAAGATCGGAAGTCGAATCGATCTTGGCGTTTCCCTCCGGAACGGTTGTTGAATCGCTTGCGGTTCCGCGAACGCTTCGGGAAGAGCTGGAAGACTTGCACATCGTTTTCTTCTTGTCGGACGTTCAGTCCGAGATACTCGCGCGCGGCCTTGACGTTCACGAATTCACAATCGGCATTGCGATTCAGCAGGGCGTCCGGATTGAAACGAGCGACGATACGGACGCCCTTGTCGAGTTCGTCGAAACGGTAAAGAGCTTGTGGGCTCCGGACGGCGAGCTTCGGGAAATGTCGCTCGCTGGCTTCCAGTTCAAAGAGCTGCAGCACCGGGAGCTTTACGACTCGAAGCATTTGCTCGTTTACAAAGTGTTCACTTCCATCGTTGAAATCACCTACACAACGGAAATTGAATAATGGGTTCACCTGGACCGGGCGTCGGCAGAGACGCAAAACTTTATTACCGCTCCGGCGGAACTTACGCTTTGCCAACTTGGTCGCTGATCGAACGAATTGGCGACGTCACGCTAGGCGCCGAGAAGTCGACGTCTGATTTGGCCATTCGTGAAACGCCAAACGACAAGTCGAGCTTCGGCGGCTTGAAGTTCCCGATCAGCTTCACTTACTACAAGCGGAACTTGGTCGAAGACGTCGTTTTCACGGCGCTTCAAGATTCGTTCCTGAACAATACGCCGCTCGATATCGCGGCCGTCGATCAAGCGATTGCCACTGTCGGCGCCGCTGGCTTCCGCGGTCCGTATGTCGTTTCCAAGTTTGAGCGATCGGAGCCGGTCAACGATTCGATCAGCTATTCCGTTGAACTGCTCGAATGCGAAGACGTCGACGGAACCACGCCGCTTTATATGAAGGCTTATACGACCTCGGGACCGTAATCCGCGGCTCCTTCCCTGGCTGAAACCTTCTTCCCTTCCCTTGCACTGAACCACCTTTGAACCATGACCAAATTCACTGACAAGAACGGCCAAGCGTGGGACGTCGAACTAACAGTTGGCGTCGCTCGCAAGGCCTTCGATATCTCGAAGCCTGAAACCGTCTCCGCGATTCTCGATGATCCGTTTCAACGTTTCGATTTGCTTTGGCTTCTTTGCTCCGCTCAAGCCGAGAGCCGCAATCTGACGCAAGAAGCGTTCGATCAGCTCGTTGCCGACGAACGGACTTTCGTTGAAGCCAATGCCGCGTTGCTCGAATCGATTGAAGCTTTTTTCCGCCGCATCGGCAAAGAGTCCCTGGCTTTGCTGATGCAGAAGACGAGGGCAGCGGCGAAGAGCTTGGATGCTCTTGCGACGGAGAAGGTCTCGAACCTGGATTCGACGCTACAGACAGTGATTGCGAATTCAGTAGCGACGCTGGAAGCGGAGATTACGAAGGCTGGCAAGTTGTCTTTGAGCTCGCCGGAATCGTCGGAGTCAACCCAGACCCCTTGACGCTACGCCATCTTCACTGGATGGCCAACGGCCGGCAGTCCGCTCAGTGGGACCGGACCTGCAGCGTTATCGCAACGATTATGAACGCGAACCGCGGCAAGAATTCGCCGATAGTCAGGCCTAGCCAGTTGCACCCGATGCGGAGACGTCAGGGTGCAACCGGCGGGCTTGGCTTCGAACCTGAAACGGTTCGAGCGATCGGCGCCGCACTCAAGGCAAGGGAAGAAGTCGCTAATCCGGGAGATTGATTTGAAGACGTTCGCAACGGCTTGTGTTCTCTTGTGCCTGTTCGGATACACCGCAACGGCTCAAAGCCAAGTGGACCCGCGGCCGCCGGCTCATCGGCCGCTTTCTCCGAGCAACCCATATCGCTATCCGGGCGACCCGGTCGACCCGACGTATCGCGGGCCATACTTCGGACCGCCAACCCATCTGCCGTATTACCAGCCCGAGCCTATTTACCCGTTTCACCATCCAAGGCGACCGCAGCCCTATCCATATCCGCCCCCTCAACCCTATCGGCATCCAAGTTTTCCGTCGCCTGTTTATCCGTACTACTGGCCTTACTGAGCAAGCCCGATGTTTGACGTTGACTACCGGCTAACTGACTTCTTCTTTGACCGTGAAAAGGTCTCAAAGAGGTTGGCGGATGGCGAACGGAAGGCAATGTCAAAAATCGGGGCTTTCGTCCGCACTTCTGCGCGGTCATCGCTTCGAAAGCGAAAACGAGTCTCTCTCCCCGGTCAGCCGCCGAGCGTTCATACGTCGGACAAGGTTGCAACGCTGAAGAACATTCTCTTCGGGTATGAACCGAAGACGCATTCGGTTGTTATCGGTCCGGTTCGGCTCAACAGTCAATCGAGAGACTGGATCGATTCAGGATCGAAAGCGACTCCCGGTCTACTTGAGCGCGGCGGCGTGGTGACCATCCAGGAAGAGAGATGGAAGCCGAGCAAGAGCGGCAAGGAATACAAGTGGCATCGCCGGGACACGCGGCGAGCTGCGAGCGAAAGCAAAGAGTATCGAACGCGGCGAGCTACCTTCAGGGCTCGCCCGTTCATGGCTCCGGCGCTTGAGCGTGAGCGATCCAACGGCAAGCTTATATCCGCTTGGAAGGAAATACTTTGAGCGCATCAGCAGCACGCGCCGGCGAAGCGTTTGTCGAAGTCTCCCTGCGATCGAAGGTCAAAGAGGGCGTTCGCAAGATCCAAGCCGA
>JBQCEI010000104.1:0-2984 GCA_051960375.1 Aureliella sp.
GATCGCCCTGGCGGTCTTGGCGAAATGACGAACCGAGCCTGGAGCAGTTGCTGATGCACCCCGAGCCCTGGGATGCAGAGGCTCGGTTGCAACAGGAATCCTCCGCTCACCGCGCGGGCTCGCCGCAAAACGCCGCGAACACCAGCGGCGCTCTCGGCCGACCCAATCCCTACGCCGCTCGCACCAGCGCCGAGAGCCGCGCGGCCAGCGCGGACCAAGCCGACTCGCGCAGCGCACAGGCGAGCCAAGCGGAATTCGAAGCTGCCTACGCCGCCGCTCCACCTCACCTCCGCGGTCTGCTCAAGCGGCAATGGGAAGCCACGCAGGCGCTCAACGGCCGACAGCTGAATGAGCCGCTGAGTGATAAAGGCAGCGACGCCGACGAAGAAGCCGAAGGCGGGCGATTCGATCAAGAGAAGATCGCGGCCGCTCGAAACTTAACCGCTTCGAGCAAGGTCCCTCAAAGCAAGACGCCCCCGATCAAGTCCGCCCAACTCGATGCGCCCCGGTCATCGCGTCCGGCCGCAAGCGATGACCCGTATGACGCTGCGTATGATGAATCAGGCGATGGCACGGTGACGTATTCGCTCAGCGATCGCGATGAAGAGGGCTCAGCGCCGCTGCAGCGCCGAGCGCGGCCCGAAGATCTGACTCCGCCACCGGTCAAGGAACCAGCTCGGCAAATCGCTCATGCCGAGCCGATCGATACGGGGGCGGGCGACGATGTGCTGGTCAAGCCTCTAGCCACGCCTCGCAAACGGGATTCGCAAAAGGCTGACACAGCGGCCGGCAAAAGTCCCGCCAAGAAACCGGCCGACCAGTCCTCGGCCAGCTACGTCGCGACTGCTTCAGCCGAAGCGAAAGCCGATTCGGCAGCCGCTTCCCCCGTTGCGCGCGCGGTTGCCGAAGAAGCCGTCGCCGAAGAAGCGATTGCCGAGTCGGACGAAATGGGCTGGCGCGATCACCTCCGCGAAGCGCTCCGCGAGCTGGAAGAAGAGCCCGAAACCGCCGCCGAGAGTCCGGCTGAAAAACTGCATCGCCAAGCCACCAGTCGCATGCTGCGGCTGGCGCTCGGCGAGCTCGACTCCGCACTCCAGCCGATCGAGGGCCTGCAAACGCACGAACAGGAATTCTTCCGCCAGGACTTTCAAGCTTTGCACGATGCGATCGACCCCAAGGGCAACCCGGTGCTCGCGCGCCGCTGGACGCTCGCGCTCGACAGTCACCGCAAAGCGATGTCGCATCTGGCCGCTGTCAGCAACCTGGAGATCAAGAACGCGAGCTTCTGCACCGACGTGCACAGCTACGGCGTGGTCAGCAAGTTTCCCAACCCGCACTTCAAACCCAACCAAGAGTTGTTGCTGTACTGCGAGCTGGACAACTTTTCCGCCGAGCCGGCCAAGGACGGATACGAAACGCAGCTCCAGGGAAGCTATGAAATCGTTAACGCCAGCGGCGTGCGCGTGGCCGACATGCTGCTGCCGGAAGACGCCGACATCTGCCGCAACCCGCGCCGCGACTACTTCATCGCTTATCGCATCTACATGCCGCAGAAGATCGAACCGGGCCGCTACCAACTGCGGCTGACCATCGAAGACATGAAGGGCCGCAAGTTCGGCCAGACGTCGCTGGACTTCCAAATAGTACAGTAGGCAGGCTTCAGGCTTCAGGCTTCAGGCTTCAGATCGAGCACGAGCACGAGTACGAGAACGAGCACGAGTACGAGGATTCAGGACCAAAGGTCCGGCATTCCTTAGCCCAGGCCGGCGACCTGGGACTGTATTAGGCCGGTGTCCTTCGTCCCAGGCCGCTGGCCTGGGCTAAGGAATTTCGGACCTTTGGTCCTCCGGCGCCTGAAGCCTGAAGCCTGGCGCCTGAAGCCTAGCTCGGCATCTTGCCCTGGGCGATCTCTTCTTCCCACTGGTCCATCAGCGGCCAGTCGACCGCGCAGGTGCCGAAGTCGGCCATGTGCAGATAGCCTTGCAGTCGCTTGATCGTGCGGTCGAGCATCTCGCGGTCCTTGCGGAAGATTGGGCCGTGGCTTGGCAGCAGCCACTTCACGTCGCTGTCGCGGATGCGCTCGAGCGAGCGGATGAAGGCCGGGATGTCGCTGCCGTGATGCGCGTCGATCGCGCCTACGCAGCCGTCCCGGTAGATATTGTCGCCGCTAAAGAGCAGCTCGCCCATGCGGAAGGCGAGTTGGCTGTCGGCATGTCCGGGGGTCGACCAGGTCTCGAGCTTCAAATTGCCCACTTCGATGATCGAGCCTTCGTTGATGATGTGCTCGGATTCGACCGGCGGCATGCTGAGGTGAATGTTCTGAGCTTCGATCTCGGCGAAGGTCCGCAGGCGATCGCCCGCGGCCAGCAGAGCGGCGGCCTTCGGGTGAGCCGAGACGGTCGTCTTGAGCATCTGTTTGGCCATCGCCAGCCCTTGCCCGTGATCGACGTCGGCGTGCGTGGCGATCAGCGTCTTGCACTTCGAGAGTGGGAAATCGAGCTCGCGGACCAGCTCGACAATCTCTTCCACCGATTCTTCATAGCCAATATCGATCAAGATCCACTCGTCGCCGTCGTAAACGAGGTACACGTTGCAGCCGATGATGTGCCCGGCTTGCAAGTTCAGTTCGATAACGCCAGGAAATACCGGCTTGCGTTCCAACATATGCCAATCCGCGTCGACAAGAAGTTGCTAGGAGTTCAATGAGTTAGCCGAGAGTATAGCCGACGCTCCTCAAACACGGCACCGCCTCTCGGTTTATCACGAAGATGCGGCCGTGTGGCACTGGCTCTGCCAGTGTCTTCTTCCTCGAAGTTTCAAGGCCGCCCAACGATTGGCAGCCTCCAATGCCGAGTAGGTCGCTCGGTCGTGGGCTTGAGTCGTTGGTCGTTGGAACGCCTCGTCGTTTGCCACACTACAAACTCCGAACAGAAAAACACTGGCAAAGCCAGTGCCACACGAGGACGCGGTAAAAATAGGTTAGA
>JBQCEI010000105.1:0-5115 GCA_051960375.1 Aureliella sp.
AGAGCTGCGCTCGCCTTATAAAACTCTTCTCTCCCCTCGCCCCGCTTCGGAGAGAGGGGCCGGGGGTGCGGGGTCTTCAGGAGCACGGGTTTGACAGGCTACCTGGCGGAGAGTGTCCCTTGCTTACGCTTCGGGTTACAAGAAGAACACGTCGGCCCCTCCGGGGCGTTTTCAGCTGAGGCGTTTTTACAACATACAACCCGCTGGCTTAACGATCCGCTGGTGATGATTCACCATCGCCCCGCGGGCGCTGCGCTCCCAGTTCCAGCCGCAGCAGGTCGACCGTATTTTTGGTGATCACTTGTTGGCGACCTTGAGTCAGTTGGTTGACTCGGCCGACGGAGTAGTTGCGCAGCGCCTCGGCGGTGATGCGTCCGTCGGGGGTTGGAGGGAGATCGATTTTTTCTACTCCGGGCGTAATCTGGCCGGTCAAAGCTTCTAAGACCGCCAGCGTCAACGCGCCGTGTCCCCACTCGGGACGCTCTTCGGAGAGTTGGCCGCTGAGCGAAGAGGCGAGGACGAAGGTTCCTTCGACGCCGGCGCTCGCCATCTGTTTCACCGCTCGCTCGATGCTGCGATCCATCGCTCCGACCAAAACGCCGCGCCGGCCGCTTTCGAGGGCCGATCCACCGTGGCACGTATCGAGCACGACCATCACCACGCCGGGCACTTGTTTGAACTCTTGCTCGAGGTCGTACCACGATAGTCCGGTCGAAGCCATGGAGCCCTGAGGATCAAAATCGTAAGGCGCAAAGTAGTACTCGCCGAGGTTATTCATCAGCCCGTGTCCTGAGAGGGTCAGCACGAACAGGCAGGGCTTGTTGATCCGCTGCCGCGTGCGAGCCACCAAGTCGAGTATCGCTGCGCGGGTTGCCTTTTGATTGGTCAACGTCTCGACAACCACGTCTTCAAAGTACGGTTGCTGCTGTTCGAAGGCACCGGCGAGCGACTTGGCGTCTGACTCGCCGAAACGCAGGTCGAGCGAATCGACTTGGTAATCCGATACGCCGATAGTGACAGCGACCAACGCTTTGGGCGTGGCCACCGCGGCGGCGCGGGAGGCTCCTGGCATCGCCAGTTCCGGTGAGACGGCGACTGCGGTGCCGCGCTCGGGAGTTAACACCAAACTGTCGAATAGCGATTCACGTTTGAGGCGCGGACGAATCGTGTTTTCGTTGCGCTGGAGCGCCTGGTCAAGCAGTGCCGAAGCCCGGGCCGCGGTCTCGCTCGACATCGCAACCTGCCTCGCGCCGTCGGGCCTCTCGATCCGCGCCGCTAATATCTCCAGCATCGCTTCGTTGAATAGATCGTTCGCTGTCGGTTGCTTCCGACCGCTGGCCAATTCGCGCGCGCGTCGCAAGGACTCTTTCGCACTCGCCGCATCGGTCGCCAAGCGGATCTTGGTCAGATAGACAAAAGCATGAATCGCTGAGCTGACGGCCCGCATGTCGGCGGCGTTGGCGGCGACCAGCGAGTCGTTGATGGGGACTAATTCCTCAAGCAGAGTTTGAGCTTGCTTGGTATTGCCGTTGCTGACCAGCAACTCGGCCAGGTCGGCTCCGTACTCGCCGAAGTCGGCTCGATAGTCGATGACGGCGGGATGCTGACGCGCCAGGTCGCGCTCTCTCGAGACCGCCCGCGCAAACCAGGTGATCGCATCTGCGATCTTGTCCTTGAGCTGGTTGAGATGTCCCAAGTTTCGGTAGCCTCGAGCCAACTGAAAGACCGCTTCATCGTCGTCCGGCTGCTGGGCGACGAGCTCCTCGCGAATATTGACCGACTTGACATACGACTGCTCCGCGCCACCGTAGTCGCCCAGTTCCAGTTGGACGTCGCCCAAGTAGCCATAGCTTCGTCCCACGTCTCTCAAGTTGACGCGGCTGTGGTCGCGTTCGAGCAAGGCCTCGCGCAACCGAAGGCCTTCCAAAAACTGCTTGAGCGAATCGGTCAGATGCCCGAGCTCCATTTGCAGAATGCCATCCTGGTGATACGCTTCGGCCAGCAAGCGCACGGCGGTCGGCGAGGCCTTGAGCTTTTCAGCGCTGAGCGCTGCGCGGGCTGAATCCAGTTCCGATGCAGCGGACAAGTATTCTCGTTGCTCGATCAGCAGAATGGCGCGTTGGATATGGATGCGACCGATGCGTTCGTTAGAGGCGACTCCGTTGGAAGTGCGCTCGTCCGCCTTTTGAATGAGGGCCAATGCGTTGGCATACTCGCGGAGCGCCTGTTGCCGATCGCCGATGTCGCCGGTGATGCGGGCCAAGCGTTCGTGCGCCAGTGCGAGGTCCAGTCGCATTTCGTTGTCGACTTGTCCGCGGCTGATGTATTGCTCGTAGTAACGCAGCAGCTGCGTGCGCAGCGGCTGTAAATCGGGGCGGTTCCGGAGCTCACCTTCGGAGACCAGTTCGAAGATTCCGTCAAGCGCCGTCAGCGCATCGCGAAAGCTCGTGTCAGCTCGCTCGTTGGCCGCATTGAGCTGCTCGATATACTGTTTCTGCTTCGCATAATTGCGGCTTTGCATCACGATGAACAGAACGAGCAGCAACGAGACCATCGACAAAAAGGCGATGCCGGTGCGCAGCGGATTTTTCGCGATCACTTTGCCGACGCGCTGCGGAATCGTCAACGGACGGGCTCGAACCGGTTTGCCGTGGACGAAGTTTTCGAGATCGCCGACCAGTTCGGCCGCGCTCTGATAACGCCGCGTTGGATTCTTGTCGAGGCACTTGCCGACGATCGAGGCGATGTCGACCGGCGCCGCCCGGTTGTACTTGCGGACCGATGGGGGCTCTTCATACTCAATGCGCCGCATGATCTCGTAAGTCGAGCTTTCGTCGTCCTCGCCGAAGATCGGCCGCAGAGTCAACATCTCCCACAGCGACGCTCCCAGGCTGTAGATGTCGCTGCGATAATCGACCGGGCCGACGGCCAGCACTTGCTCAGGGCTGGCGTAGCGCACCGTTCCGAGAAACTGACGCGTTCGAGTCAGTTTCGAAGTGGCGTCATCGCGAATATGCGCGAGGCCGAGATCCATCAGTACCGCGCTGCCACCGTCCTGACGAATCATGATGTTGCCGGGTTTGATATCGCGGTGGACGATCCCTTCGCGGTGCAGTGAACTGACCGCGTCGGCCACCTGCGCCATCAGCCGAGCCACATGCGTGATGTACTGCTCGTCGGCATGGACCGCAGGAGCGTAAGCCTCGGGCGGCTTGATCTCGACCGGGGCCCGCGGTTCGTTCGAACCGATGGGAGTCTCGTTGCTGCGCGCGATTCGGCTCGCCTGCTCAAGCGCTGTTTGCCATTCGGACATCGTGACGGCCGCTGGCGGCTTGCCGGCCGAGCGCAGCTGCAAGGCGATCGCTTCCATGTTCGCCCCGTCGATGAGCTCCATGACGTAATAGCAGTGGTCGCTCTCGATATCGGCCGAGTAGACCTTCACCAAGTGCGGATGGGCCACTTTGGCCAGCGCATGCACTTCGCGGGCGAAACGCGCGGCGCTGGCCGGATCGCCCGAGGGCAACAAGCACTTGAGAGCCACCTCGCGTCCGAGCGAACGCTGGAGCGCGCGGTAAACGATTCCCATCCCCCCTTTGCCAATGCGGGAGATGAGTTCGAAGTCCGCAAGCTGAGGCAACTCAGACTGCTTCGGGATGTCCGAGGTTGCTGTTTCTACGGGCATTACAAAAAGCCTTTCCACATTCCTTTTTTAACGCAGAGACGCAGAGATAGGGACGCAGCGAACGCAGAGGTAAGAAGCTTGTGTCCCATCTGTCAGCGCCCGAGTCGAGGCTCGCGCGAAACTCGCCACGAATACAATTGCATTGAATAATCTTGAATGTTATGGCGACTCAGACCGCGCGTGATGCCCTGCCCGTAGAGACCCGCCTGCAGTAACAGCCCGAGCGGAGTCGCCAAGCCGCGTTGGTTGCCGAGCCCGCGCGTGCGGACCGCTTCAAGCCGCGGCTGCTCGAGGCCGCTGAAGTCGACCGGTTGCCCTTCGCCCTTGATCGCGAGCGCGATCATGTGTTCGAGGCCTGTGGTGTCGGTTGTGATGCGGACCGGGGGAATCAGAAACGCTTCGCCCGGCTGGAGTCGATTGAGTTCGCCCTGCTGCGGAAACAGACTGCTGATGCCGTAGCTGCTGTCGACATAGAGGATCGTTATGTCGGCGGGGAGGTGGCCGGTGTTGATGATCTTGAAGATCAACAAGTCGCCCGCGTGGAACGTCAGGCTCGGCTGGGGCCATGCGACTGGGATGTTGCCTTGTTTGTCGTCGAGCGTCTGAGCCCGGCGAATCTCGAGCTGCACAGCAACCGAAGAACCTTCGCTGCCCCCCTGCTCTGCCTGCGAAGTGGCCGCCAACTTGAGCAAGTTTTCCGCGCGAGCGATGCGACTCATGCGGTCGACCAGCCAAGCTGCGAAGTGCCCATCGGCGGGCACGGGCCCGAAGAACGTCTGGGCATCGCGAGCTTGCGACAGGCCGGCCGCGGGCATCAACAGCCACTGACTCTGCTGCCGGCGCAGTAGCCAGTCGGCTTGGCGAACGTCTTCGACCGGCAGAACCAACGAGCTTTCGCGTTTAAACTTTTCCAGTTCAGCGTACATCCTGTGACGCTCGGCATCGTCGATCGCCTGGCCTTGCAGGTCGCTCCGCGCGACGGCGACTTTGAGTTGCTGATCGCCGAAGTCGCGGTAGACGAGTTTGCACACGCCGCCGATCGGCAGTTGCCATCGAGTCGGCATTTCGCCGTAAGCGCACGGCCGGGCATCTGCCTCGAGCGTGCGGACTCGGTCGACTTGGACATGTCCTAAAACTTGTTCCCCTTGCCCCGGCGGCGGGTAGACGGCCAGGATGCTGCCGGGGGTCAGCCCATGCAGAGCGCCGCCGGTGACCTTGAATCCCTTTTCATCGACGACTTTGCCGCCGAGGTCATTCTTGTTGTCGTCGTTGCGGCCAGCATCATTTTCGCCAGCATCATGATCGCCTGGAGCGAGTACGATCTGAGATCGCCCTGCCCACGTCTTTTCGCCGAGGATCTCGCGGTCGCGGTCAGCCCCTTCGACCAGCGGCGTGGGGAAGGTGCGTTCCCACTGCACATACTGCGACATGAC
>JBQCEI010000106.1:0-6733 GCA_051960375.1 Aureliella sp.
CCCCCCACAACTTTTTGCGGCTTGCCGGGCGCTGCGTGTCAGAGCCTCGCTTTCTGTGGGTTCCCTGGCGTAGCTTGGGAACGAGCCCGCGTACGCGGAGAGAGCGGAGGAGGAGGTTTACGGGGCGGGGTATTTGTGGCGGTTCTTGACCATCTTTTGCTCGATGGCCTGGGCGATATCGATGTCGAGCGCATTGGCCAGCGAGAGCCCGTAGCACAGGACGTCGGCCAGTTCGTCGCGGATGCCGGCTAGGTCTAGCCCTTCGGAGGCGACGACCTGGTCGGTCGTGTGCCACTGAAAATGTTCCATCAACTCGCCCGCTTCGATCGCCAGCGACATCGCCAGATTCTTGGCGTTGTGAAACCGCTCCCATTGCCGCTCGCGGACGAACTGGCGCATCAGCTCGCGAAGCTGCCACACGGTCGCATTCCGGTCGTCGAGTGCCGGCTGCTCGCCGCGATCACCGGAATCCTCTGCGGCGCGGCGCTCGGGCTGTGAAGAGGGCGGCAAGTCGGGCGGTAATGAACCTGCCGGTAATGAATCCGGTGGCAGTGGCTCAGTCATTGGGCGTCCCTCCCCAAGCAAGCCGGCAGCGGGTAGGATGACGGCTTCGAATCAACACCGGAGCGTTTTCGTTAGCTTTCCGATAGTCGCACAACATTTTCACTTAGAGTCGATCTTCAAGCTCGGAGGAATTAAGTCACATGAGCGTACTGGTGCAAAAACCGGCCCCGGACTTCAAGGCTCAAGCCGTCATGCCCGATGGCAGCTTCAAAGAAATCTCGCTGTCGGATTACAAGGGCAAATATATCATTCTGTTCTTCTATCCGCTCGACTTCACGTTCGTCTGCCCGACCGAGATCATCGCCTTCTCGGACCGCTATGCCGAATTCGAGCAGCAGGATGTGCAGATCATCGGCGTGAGCGTCGACAGCCACTACAGCCACTTCGCTTGGCGGAACATGCCGCGCGATCAAGGCGGCCTGGGCAACATCGCTTATCCGCTGGTCGCCGACCTCAACAAGCGGATCGCTCGCGATTACGACGTACTCGTCGGCGATGATTCGGTTGCTCTCCGCGGGCTGTTCCTCATCGACAAGTCGGGCGTCGTGCGCCACCAGGTCGTCAACGATCTGCCGCTGGGCCGCAGCGTCGATGAAGCTCTGCGGATGGTGCAGGCGCTGAAGTTCTTCGAAACCAACGGCGAAGTCTGCCCGGCCAACTGGAAGGAAGGCTCGCGTACGATCAAGCCGAACGTCAAGGAAAGCAAGAAATTCTTCTCCGCTGAATACGCGCGCTAAATCAGCCGGCGGGAGGTAGCCCGCGTTTCTTTTCTTGACCGCGGAGGCGCGGAGAGCGCGGAGGGACGCCGAGGATGAGTGGTTCTGCTGAAGTTCGCTCGCTCGCGCAGTTGCAAAACTTGCGCGAGCGGTGCGCCACTTGTCGCACGTCAGCGCTTCAACAAATCGAGAGCCTGCGCGCCGAGCTGCAGAAGCTGACGCGCTGGCTCGATGACGAAGCGACCCTCTACTGGCAGCGCGAGATGGTCCTGGCCGAGCGGCGCTGGAACGAATGCCGCGAAGCGCTGATGCGCTGTCAGGCGACGGTGCGAGCCGATGAACAGCGGCCTTGCACCGAAGAACGTAAACGGCTCGAACGAGCCACGCAGCGTCGCGATCTGTGCGAAAAGAAGCTCCGCGCCGCCCGCGAAGCTCGCTTGGTCTGGCAAAAACAAGTGATCAAGCTAAGCGGCCGCCTGGAGAAGACGGCCGACATGGCCGACGCCGAACTGCTCGCCACCATCCACCAGCTCGACGCTGTCATCAGTACGCTCGAAGCTTACTCGCAAATTCGAAGCAGCGAAAAGCCATCACCACCGCCGGCTTCGTGATGCGGCTTTCTTCGTGTCTTTGTGTCTTTGTGGTTCCATTTATCAACCACCAAGACACCAAGAAAAATCTGTCAGGTCTTTATTTCGACGAGCCGGCCGTCGTTCATGGCCGACTGCCAGCAGGCATCCAGGACGATCTGCGTGGCGAGCGTCCACTGCGGCCAGACTTCCGAGAGCTGGCCGCTGAGGACGAGCTCGGAGAATTCGTCGATTAAGCGGACTTCCTGAGCGCCTGCAAAGGCGCTCGAGTATTCCGAGACAGCGAAGCGGCGTTGATGGTGCTCCATGTGGAAGTCGCAGTTGTGGATGCGGAAGAAGTCGTTGTTGACATATGCCGCCACTTCCGCTCCGTGGTACGGCAGCACGAAGTCGGAAATCGATAGACTGCCTCGCTCGCCGCTCAGATGCACCCACTGCTGGTTCTCAGTGATGAACGAATTGTAGAAGCTAGCCGAGACGCCATCGGCAAAGTAAAGATCGGCGCTGAACTCACCGGGCACGGGAGCCGGGCTGCCTTCGCCATGGAGCGCGGTGAGAACATTGGCTCGCACGCTGACCGGCAAGCTGGCTTGCATGACCCAGAGAAAGAAGCGGATGCAGTACCAGCCGAGGTCGCCCAAGCAGCCGTGCGGTTCCAAGCGGCTGTCGACGCGAATGTTGCGCGTGCGAAACTCCAGATCGCCGCTAAAGGAAAACTGGCTGGTCATGCGGCGCAGCTGACCGACGTTCTGCGGATCATCCAACAGCCGCCGGAGCATTGGCAGCCTCGCGCTGTGCATGAACATCACGCCGTCCATGTACTGCACGCCGTTTTCGCGACACGCCTCGAGCATCTCGAGGACTTGCGAAGCATCCGAAGCCGCTGGCTTTTCGGCCAGCACGTGCTTGCCCTTCTCCGCAGCTCGAATGACCCACTTGTGCCGCATCGCAGTCGGCAGCGGACTGTAAACCGCATCGACGTCGTCGCGGTCGAGCAAGGCTTCGTAGGGTGCGACCGCTGCGATCGAGTTGGGATAGGGGACGGTGGCGCTGCAAGAATCGATAAACCGCTGCGCTCCTTCGATGGTGCGGCTGGCCACGGCGGTGATCGTCGCATTATCAGCGGTGTGAATCCCGCGCCAGTGCTTGCGAGCAATGCCCGCCGTTCCCAAGATGCCCCATCGGCAGATGCCATCGGCCATGCTGTGCGCCTTCTCTCAACTCGGAAGCAAGTTCATTCAACGACGTTTCGATGCCATTGTTGAGTTTGGTTGCGCGGCTGTCCCGTCGGGGCCACTGCGTTGTGTGGCACTGGCTATGCCCGTGTCTTCACTTCGAAGTTTGTGGCGAACAAAATCGCAGGGCCTGCGAATGCCGAGCTGTTCTGTCCTACCGACGTTACTACTCTTGGTAGACCGACCGGTATGCCTGAGCTACAAACTTCGAATGAAGAAGCACTGGCATAGCCAGTGCCACCCGACGCGGAGACGCGGAGAGAGCGCAGAGGACGCACAGAGTATTAAGGCGCGGTGCGGTAGGGTTGGAAGAACGCGTCGGCGGCGCGATGCCAGGTGACTTGCCAGTCGGCCACCTTCTCGGGGTCCAGCAGCTTGCAAGCTTGGCGAACCTCGGGCGTGTAGATCACTTCGAGCGTCTTTTGCACCAGCGCGTCGGAGCTGTCGATGCGAGCCGTCAAGAAAGCGGTCGTCGCGGCCGTGTTGAGACCCTCGGGCGGCAAGTCGGCGCTGGGGTAATGCTCGCGCGTGATCGGCAACAAGTGAAACGCAGGATCGTCCAAGGCGAACTCGACCGCATCCTTCAGTGGCAACAGCTTGAAGCCGTTGCCCAACAGCTCGTTCATCCGCGCGTTGCCCACTTGAACGACGACGATGGCCGCATCGACCGTTGGCTGCGTATCGATCGACAGCCATTCGGTAGCGATGGGATTGATGTCGGCCAGCTCCACTCCGTGCTTTTGCAGAATGCGTCGCGCGACCGATCGCGAGCCCGAACCGTCAGGGCCGACGATAACGCTCTTGCCTCGCAGCTCGTCGATCGAATCGATGCCGGCGTCTTGGCGCACGACGACGTGAATCGCTTCGTAATACAGCGGAGCGATGACGGCGATCTCGAGCGACTTGAGCGTGCTGGCTTGCAGCAGCGCCAGATCGACTTCGCGATCGATCAATCGCTGGCGATTCTCCAGCGAGCCTTCGGTCGTCTCAGGCAAGGCCTGTCGGGAAGTCGCTTGGCCGAGCCGATCGCAAATCGTCCGAGCTACAAAGTCATAGCTGCCACCGCTTTGTCCGGCGGCAAAGCGAATCGTGCCAGGCAGTTTCTGCGACTGCCAGCTCGAGAGCGGCCACCAAGCAAACATGGCCACCAGCCCCATGAGCATGGCGATCAAGATGCCGCGCTGGGTCCAGGTGTGCGCCGGGCTGGGCTCGATCACGCGGCGACCGAGCAACGCTCCGACGATCGGAATGCCCATCGACCAGTAAATCGCTCGCCGCAGCGGCGAGAGAGGTCGCGCCTGAATCGGTTCCTCGCGCAGATAGCGGTCCAGATCGTCGGCCAGCTCCATTGCGCTGGCGTAGCGCCGATCGGGAGTCTTGTGCAAACACTTGGCGATGATCGTTTCCAAATCCAGCGGCACCGACGGATGCACTTGGCGAGCCAGCGGCGCCGGGCGATGCAGCACTTGCATGATCGTTTGCACGACCGACGAACCTTGGAAGGGAGGCTTGCCGGTGACCAGCGCAAAGAGGACCGCTCCGAGCGAGTAGACGTCGGTTTGGCAGTTGTGTTCGTCGCTGCGCCCGGCCGCTTGTTCGGGCGACATGTAGCTCGGCGTGCCGAGGGCCGCGCCGGTCGCGGTGAGTCCTGTATCGTGGCCGATCGATTTCGCCAGTCCAAAGTCGGTGACATGCACTTGATCGTTTTCGTCCACCAGCACGTTGGCTGGCTTGAGATCGCGATGCAAGATGCCTCGGGCATGCGCGTACTGGATGGCCCTGGCCACGTCGCGAACGTAACGTGCCGCGCGGCGAGCTTCCATTGGGCCGCCCTGGATCAGCTTGGCCAGGTCGGTGCCGCTGACCAGATCCATCGAGAAATAGTGATGCCCCTCGTGTTCGCCACACTGATACACGGTGACGATGTTGGGGTGGTCAAGCTGCGCGGCGCTGCGAGCCTCGGTGTAGAAACGCTGCACCTCTTCGCTGCTGGCCAACGCCCCGGAGCGAATCATCTTGATGGCTACCGCGCGATCCAGATGCGCTTGCCGCCCCGCATACACGACACCCATGCCGCCGCGGCCGAGCACCTTTTCGAGCACATAGTCGCCAAAGCGGCAAGGCAGCGCGGGCTGCGACAGATCCTGAGCCGGCGGTGGACCGTCGTACGAAATCGCTCCTAGCGAGATGCTAGGGATCGGCGAACTGGCGGAAGCTGGCAGGGTGAGCGCGTTGGGGTCGCTGGCGGCGGTTGCGGAGACTAAGTGCTGTTGAGCCAAGTGCTGAGGAACCAGCGGCTGCGTTTCGTCGTTCGGGTTGCTGGTCATCGGTGGCAGTGGCACGGCAGAGGCGGGCTGCGGCGCTCCGAGCGAGGCCATCGTCGGGCCGGCCATTTGCTCGATCCAATCGGCAGCGGCGAGAATCGCCTCCAAACGCTCGCGCATGGGGGCGTTTTGCAGCAAGAACTGTTCGCGGTCGGGAGCGTCTCCTCGGTCGCAACGCACCAGGTACTCTGCCAACGCCGACTCGACGGCTAGTTCCAGCGCGTCATCGTCTTGGGTCGACATGGGGTATCGTCCGTAGGAAGGCAATCGTTCCGCTGAGAATCTAAGCTCGGCGAATCCAACATCGGCCGCGAGGTCGCTCAACCAATAGTTCGCTCGCCGACATTATATCCTTGGCTCAAATTCGTACAGCGCAGAAAAATTGCTGGCGCGGCGACCCATGCCGGATTTAACCGCGGAGACGCGGAGAGCGCGGAGAATTTCCGTTCCCGCGTCTCCGCGGTTAAAAAGAAAGCAAAAGCTCTACTGGCCGACGCAGTAGAGATTTTTGCTCGAGCGAATGAACACTTGGTTGTCGCTGATCGCCGGCGAGGCGCTGAAGTCTTCAGTGGCGTCGGTCACTCGGTTGACGGCCAGTTGCTCGAACTGCTTGCCGGGTTTGATGACGAAAATGTCACCGTTGCGAGCCACGTAGTACATCTTGCCGTCGCCCACTACCGGGGACGAGTAATCCATTCCTCCCAGCCCGCCGCCCCGGCCACCGCGCCCACCGGCGCCTCCAGGGCCTCCAGGACCGCGCCCCCCTGCTCCGCCGGGAGCTTCCTGGTTGCCACCGCGTTCGCTCGTGCCGCGTTCGTTACCGCCGCCTTGGGAGCCGGTCTTGGGAGTGAGGCGAGCTTGATAAACTTCCTTGCCGGTCTTGGCGTCGACGCAATTGATGACCTTGCCCGAGATGAAATACAGCAAGCCATCGAGCACGATCGGTGAACCGATGCGATTGCGCCCCGAGCCGCTCCAGATCACGTTCGTCTTGCTGACGTCATCTTTACCGCCGGCTCGCACGGCGATCGAACCGCCGCTGCGGCCTTCGACGGCGTAGACCGTGTCTCCTTCGGCCACGACGCTCGAGCAATACGAATCGTCTTGGTTGATCGGGCAGTACCAGCGGAGTTTGCCGCTGTCGGGATTGATTCCCCAGATTTCAAACGGCACGCCGATGACCAAGTCCGTCCGCTCGTCATTGACCTTGACGAGCACCGGTGTGCCCCAGGTTCCTGAAAACCCTTCGGCTTCTTGCTTCCAAACTTGTTCGCCCGTCTTGGCATCGAAAGCGACGATCGCTT
>JBQCEI010000107.1:0-2862 GCA_051960375.1 Aureliella sp.
GATGGCATTCCCGAAGGCAACCTGTATCCGCAAGGAACCGGTTCGCCGGGCAACCGCGGCACGGTCGATATCGGCGACAGCAACAATTCGACCGCCGACATCGCTCGCCAAATCAAACAGGGCATCTCGAGCGACGACCTGGTGAAACTCGGCAAGCCGCTCGAGATCTGCTCCGATGGAACCATGACGCTCAACGGCGACACCGGCATCAGCGCCGGGGTCAAAGACGAACTGGCCAGCCTCATCGGCAAGACGCGCATCGTACCGATCTTTTCCCAAGTATCGGGCAACGGCAACAACGCGACGTACACCGTCGTTAAATGGGTCGGCATCCGCGTGCTCGATGTCAAACTCACCGGCTCGCTGTCGTCGAAAAAGGTGATGATCCAGGCCGCGCCGATGGTCTGCCCTTACGTCACCGTGGGCGGTTCGACCGACATGAGCAGCGGCGTCTTCTCGCCGGTTGTCCTGACTCGCTAACGACTTGTCAATTGAATCAGCCGGTACGCTGAAAGCGTCCGGTTTCTTGGGGAAAACCGCGGCCTACGCCCAGCGGCGGATGATCCGAGATACGAAGAAGTGTCTGCGAAAGGAAATACGATCATGACGAGCACTTGGCGGCAGAACCTGCGCCGGCCGGCCGGCTTGCAGCGGCATCGCGGGCGCACGCGACGTGCCCGCCCCCGGCTGGCCCGCGCTGGGGCTGCCGTGGTGGAATTTGCTTTTGTCGCGCCGCTGCTGATCATGCTGACCTTCGGCATGATCGAGCTCGGACGGCTGGTGATGGTCAAGCAGTTGCTGATCAACGCCTCGCGCGAAGGAGCACGCTTAGCGGTGCTGCCCGCGTCGACCGAACAAGACGTGCTGGCACTGGTCAACAGCGAACTGGCCAGCGCCACGATTAATGGTGCGACCGTCGTGCTGACTCCCGCCTCGCTGGCCAACGCCCCAGCCGGCTCGCCGGTGACGGTCTCGATCTCCATCAGTTCCTCCGCTGTCAGCTGGATCCCCAAACCGATGTTCGTTTTCAATCAGACTCTGGAAGCATCGACGACGATGCGCCGCGAGAGCCTGTAAAGCCAATCATCAGCCGCCGGGCGTTAGGCCGCGGTTTGCAGCAAGAAACCGGACGCTAATGCGTGCCGGCTGATTCATTCGGCGAGTCTAGGCCTCCAATAAGAAAATCGGCAACTGCCTCTCGCCCATTCTTGCCAGCGCGAACTCTCTTGCGCTACACTCCTCCCGAGCCGGGCACTGTCCTCCCGGCCTCATCTTCTTCGCGTCTTCGCGTCTTCGCGTCTTCGCGTCTTCGCCTGAGACCTAAAACATTGGGTTCACGCGAAGCCCCGAAGACGCGAAGAGACCGTCTACTTGGAGAGACTGCCTTGGTGAGTAAAGTGAGAAAAGTGGCTTGGCCCAAATTCAAGTTTCTCGAGACGGGACCGAAGCTGAAAGGCCCATTCCCCTCACTCGGCTTCGGCTGGGAGCTCGACTACTATCACTTCCTGCATCGATGGAATGGCGGAGTCCCGTTGGCCGATTCCTTTAAAGTGAAGTCCTGGAGAGGCGAAGATACCGTTGCCCGGGTGAGATACTTTTATGGCATCTCACAAGATCGAGCGGACGGACGCGACCTGCGAGATGCCGTCTACTTTGATTGGGACGCTTTGCCACGAGGCGCTCTTCCGATCGCCGCACTCAACATCGAGGAAGATGACTGGGATCTATGCACCCTGCTGACGTTCCGCTGGGGCGACCATTTCAACAGGCTTTATCTACTCGCCGATCTTCACGAGGGGGGTCCCTACGATCCGGATGATCGTTCAAGGCTGCAGTTGGTTGCGACTTCCCTGCCACAATTCATGAAGTCGCTTCGGCCGAACGAGTACTTCGTATACCGCACCTGGTTTCAGATTCCCGTCCCTGCCGAAGAATTGGAAAACGTGGCAGCCGCGTTCCTTGAAAGCGACTTCGAGGATTATTACGGGTTCACCGATATAGCTGACTCGCAATGCGGCCAAGCGCGTCATGATGAACTCAATTTTGACGTCTGGCTAGCACACTCGAACGCGAAGATACGCGACATTGCATCCCCCAAGAAGGTTGCTAAAGACTCGTGTATCTTGGCGATCGACGCATTTCGCTGGCAACATCCCACAGCACAAAAACAGGTGGCTGCAATCCTGAAGCCGCTAGGCTTGGACCGCAAACTTAAGAAACTGGGCGAAACACCAATCAGAATTGACGAGCGACGAACCAAGCCGTGAACCAGGCACCGCATGCACACTGTCTTCCCGGCCTTATCTTCTTCGCGCCTTCGCGTCTTCGCGGGTGACTGACAACATTTGGTTGACGCGAAGTCGCGACGACGCGAAGAGAGCGTGTACTCGGAGAGACTGCTGCGGCGAGTTAAGCGAGAGGAAAGTGACTTGAATCAGCCGCTGAGGGTTAGCCGGCGGTTTGGCAAAGGAGACCGGAGGCTAACGCGTGCCGGCTGATAATGTCTACGATCCGCCAAGTTAAGTGCATCGAATGCGACAACATGATTCTGCCGCAAACGGCGGCGGACAACGCTGGCCTTTGCGGCCAATGCGTCAAGCTCTCTCCCGAGCTGCGCGCAGCCCGGCGCGAATATGAGCAACGACTCGCCCGGGGGAGCGTGTTCGCGCCGAGCGATCAGGAGCGAGTCAGCGCAGCAACTCCAAGCGCGTTGGTTACCGCCCGATGGCAACTGCAACCCGAGTACTACGCTGATCGCGGTTGGGAATTGCCGGTTGAGGCAATTTCAGAGGCCAAGACTCAATCGAGAGGCTTCGTTTTCTTGGTTACCGACGACGGCCAAGAACTGAATCTGGGGTTCAC
>JBQCEI010000108.1:0-4350 GCA_051960375.1 Aureliella sp.
GATACTCTGGCGTTTGAACGAACAGCGGCCAGGTCCGCTTGCAACTTCGACAGATGAAGACACTGGCTAAGGCCAGTGCCACACAAGCGTGAACGCGGAGAAGGTAGCCGCCTTCTACTCTTCCCTATTCAGACGGCTCGGCCGGTTTGGTGATTCTTAGCCGCAGGCGGGTGACGCGGTCGTCGGCTACTTCGAGCACCTTGGCTTCGGCGACGTTCAGGTCGATCACGTCGCCGGCTGCCGGAATGCGCTCGGCCACGTCCATCAGCAGGCCGCTCATCGTATCGACGTCGGCATCGCCAAAGGAAAGCTGCAACTGGCTTTCGACATCCCCCACCGCGGCGCTTCCCTGAATGATGTAAGCCCCGGGGCCGTCGGGAACGATCTCGGGATTCTCGACGTCGAATTCGTCGGCCACATCGCCGATGATCTCCTCCAGCACGTTCTCGAGCGTCACCATGCCGATGACCGTGCCGTACTCGTCGATGACGAATGCGAGTAGCTGGTGCGTTCCTTGGAAATGCCGCAGCAGTTTGCTGATCGGCATGTTCTCAGGGACTTTCTTCGGAGGACGCATGATCGTTCGGAAGTCGAACGAGCTGTCGACTTCGCGTCCGACCATGTCTTTGACGTGAATCACGCCCAGCACTTCGTCCAGCGAGCCATCGCACACCGGATAGCGCGTGTGTTTGGTGCGGCGGACCATGTCGAGCGACTGATGCACGTCTTCGTTGATATCGATGAACTCGATCTCGATCCGCGGCACCATGATGCGGCGGCAAACCATGTCGTCAAACTCGAAGACCGCATCGATCAAGCGATGTTCCGAGCGGGTCAGGTTGCCGTGAATGTGCGCTTCGCGAAGCAGCGCGCGGATTTCTTCCTCGGTATACGGAATGTCGTGCTCGCCCACTTCTCCCAGGCCGAGCAGCCGCAAAAGGGAGTCGGTCGAAACGCTCAGCGCGCCCATGAGCGGATAGGTCATCAAGTAAAAACCCTTCAGCGGCATCGCGCACCAGAGCAGCAAACTCTCCGGCTGGCGAATCGCGAAGATCTTCGGAGCTTGCTCGCCGATGACCAGGTGCAGCGACGTGATCACGACGAAGGAAACGATGAACGCAATTGCGGTGATGGCCGTCTCGGAAGTGATGCCGATCTTGGGCAGCCAGGGGGTTAGCAACTGCTCAAAGGCCGGCTCGCCGACGTAACCCAAAGCCAGCGAGGCCATCGTGATGCGGAGCTGACAGGCCGAGAGCGACTGCTCGAGCCGCTCGGCTAGCCATCTCGCCGTCTTGGCGAAGAGGCGATTGTTGGCGACCAGTTGGTCGATGCGACTGATCCGGATCTTAACGAGCGAGAACTCGGCCGCTACAAAGAAACCGTTGACACCGACCAGCAGTAGAGCAACGAGGATTTCGACCAGCGCGGACCAATCGGACATGTATGTTCTAAGTAAGTTTTTGAGTGCGAAATAAAGGGAAGTTCAGGAAGGTCGGCCAGGCCGCGTTTGAAGTCCCCACCTGCGCCGCTTATTGTAGCCTGTTGCCAAGCAGCCGTGTTTGGCGAGAAGGGGGATGTTGAGACTGAGGCAAGCGCTTGAAGAACCCCTCACCCCCGACCCCTCTCCCCGAAGCCGGGCGAGGGGAGAAAAGATTGTTATATGGCGAGCGCAATTGTTTTCATTGCTCCCCCTCGCCCCGCTTCGGGGAGGGGGGGGCGGGGGGTGAGGGGCTCGCCGTGAGATACGCTCGCCTCACACCACTCTCTCCTGCTCGGCCATCTCAACACCCTCTGCGGCAAAAGGCGCAATACCGGAAACGTCGTTTGTCGACCCCCTCGCCGCCAGCCCGATCAGCCAGGCGGCCGTCAAAGCTACTACGGCAGACAGCCCTATCACTAGCCACGATCTGGCGGGCTGCGAACCACCGAATGCTTCGTCGAGCGATTTCCAGTTGGCGCGAAAAATCAGCAAGCCGAGCCAAGCCCAAACTACCGGATCGACCAAAGCTGGCCAGCGCTGCTGCGCCCACGACCAGCCCTTCAGCGGTCCGCGGAGCAAGCGACTACCGCTCCACCAGACCAGCAGCGTTACTAGCAAAATACAGGCCGTGGCGGTCGCTGCCCATTGCCAGCCGACGATCGCTCCCACGCACGATAGCGCGGCGTACCAGGCGACGTGGCTGGTGGCTCGCTGCAAGAGCGGCTGCGTCAGGGCGGCGGCGATCAGTCCGGCTAGCCAGCCGAGGCCGAACGTCGCCAGCGCATCGAACCACGTCGTCTCGCCCGCTGGCCCGCCCGATGACTCGCCCAGCCATGCGGGCACAACCACGGATGTGGGCATGATCAGTTCGCCTGCGATCAAGACCAGCAGCACCCAGCCGAAGATCGCCAGCGGCGTTTCGACGCGCCGCAGGGCAATCAGCGCCGCGGCGATCAATCCGCTCAGCGCAAACAAGGAGACAGCCACGCGCGTCGCGAGCAGCGGCGTTACCGACATCCACACCAGGCCGCTCGTGGCTGGTCGCAATGCGGTCCCCGGAAGGTTGCCGCCGCCGACGACGAACTCGGTAAAGTAGACCGTTAAAAAGACCAGCCCGACCATCAGCTCGATCAGCGGGTACTCGATGGATATCGGCAGGCGGCAGGTGCGACACCGGCCCCGCAAACGCAGCCAGGCAAACACCGGGATGTTGTCCGCAGCGGCAATCGGTGTGCAACAATAGGGGCAGGCCGAGTTCCCCAGCAGCGTCTTGCCCAGCGGCAAGCGATAAGCGACCACGTTGAGGAAACTGCCGATGGAAGCTCCTACCGCGAAAAACCACACGGCCGTGACCGCATCGAGCGTGCGAGCCAACAGCGGCAGCGTCAAGCCGGCCGGCATCCCGAGCCGCTTGGGGGCCATCGCAGCGGCGAGCACGCCCAAGCCGATATAGCCGGCGACCACCAGCACAAACAGGCCAATCGCGCACAGGAATGGAACGTTCAGGCGTAATCGGCGACGACGCGGCATTTAGAAAGTTGAGGGATGCAGTGACAAGCACCGGGCGGAGGAAAAGCTCTCTCTCAGTATACCACGAAAAGGGGCCGTTATTTTTCGCGCACCGCTGCGGAGAGAGCTCTGCGTTGAAAGAGTATTGCCCGCGATCGGACTCAGAAATGGGGTTCTTTAGGGAATCTACTGTCAACCGCCAGGTTGTCTTGTGGTTTGTGTGCCACTGGCCTTAGCCAGTGTCTTCACTCTCGAAGTTAAAGGCGGACAAGAAGAGCGATCCGTTCCAATGGCAAGCGACCCTTGGCAGAAGACGTAGTGCCTGGACGTTTTTGGCATTGGATAACCGGCTCTGCGTACTACTTCACACTTCGAAAAGGAAGACACTGGCTAAGGCCAGTGGCACACAAAGCCACTAAAACTCGAGAAGAGACAACAATGGAAGTTCCCATGACACTTGCCCACTCAGTGCCCGAGAACCGCGTGCGCGAGGCCAATGCGACAGCCGTGCGCCTCGATGGCCGCTGGGTGGTCTACTGGATGACGGCCTTTCGGCGAGCCCACTACAACTTCGCGTTGCAGCGGGCTCGCGATTGGGCTCGGCAACTGGGCCGGCCGTTGATCGTCCTGGAGGCGTTGCGCGTCCGCTATGCCTGGGCCAGTCAGCGCTTTCATCGCTTCGTCATCGAAGGCATGCGCGACAACGCGTACGATTTCGCCGATTCGGTGGTCACTTACTATCCGTACGTCGAACCCAAGGCGGGGCAGGGTAGCGGTTTGCTCGGGGCGCTGGCCAAAGAAGCATGCCTGGTCGTGACCGACGACTATCCCTGTTTCTTTCATCCGCGGCTGATCGAGGCGATCAAGGATCGCTTGCCGGCGGGGCTCGAACTGGTCGACAGCAATTGCCTGATGCCGCTCGCCTCGCTCGATCGCACCTTTACGGTGGCTCATTCGTATCGCCGTGTCATGCAGAAGACGCTGCCCGGCTGGCTGGACGAGTCCCCCGAGGCCAAGCCGCTGCAAGGAGCGTCGACTGCCGGCATGCCGAAGCTCGAAGCCCTGCCGCGCGAGCTGGTCGAGCGCTGGCCGGTGGCCGACTTCGATCGGCTGCTCGAGCCCGACGGATTGGCCGCGTTCGAAATCGATCATTCGGTCGCTCCGACGACGATGCTGGGTGGCAGCCGAGCGGCGCGCGAGCAGCTCAAGCGTTTCGTCAAATACTCGATGGCAACCTATGCCGAAGATCGCAACCACCCCGACCTCGACGCCGGCGGTCGGCTGTCGCCGCATTTGCACTTCGGACACATCTCGGCGCACGAAATCTTCTGGTCGGTGATGGATGCTTGCCAGTGGCATCC
>JBQCEI010000109.1:0-3072 GCA_051960375.1 Aureliella sp.
GGCACTGGCTATGCCAGTGTCTTCTGACTCGAAGTACCAAAGCTCGACGCCACCTCCAAACGTTCGAATGCAAGACCGTAGCGCTATGTAGTTCGATATTGGACAGCAACAACGCGTGCCGCGCCTAAAACTTCGAATGGGAAGACACTGGCATAGCCAGTGCCACACGAAGGCGACCGGGTAAAGCCTTCACTCGACTCGCGCGCGGATAAAAACATCGCCGTCGAAGGTGGTGTGCTCGCAGATCGTCAGCGCAGGACCAGCCGCCACACTCGCGAGACCTTGAGCCGACAAGGGCACGGTGGCTCCTTTGCCTCCGATGAGCTTCGGGGCGATGTAGACGTGCACTTCATCGATCGCTCGCAAGTCGAACAGATGCCCGAGCAGTTGCCCGCCTCCTTCGACCAGCACGTTGGTTGCGTTGTACTGAGTCGCTAGGTACTTCAGCAGTTCAGCGATGCGGTCCGACTGGATGCTTTGGCAAGCCTCGACCACGCAGCCCAGCTCGCGCAGGCGCGTCGTTTTTTCTTCCGATGCGCCCGGTCCGACCCAAACGACGACCGGCACATCGCGAGCTGTCTGCGCCAGTTGCGAGTGCGGCGGCAGGCTGGCGGTGGAATCGACCACGACGCGCACCGGAGTGCGCGGACCGGCCGGTCGGGCCGTCAGCAGCGGATCGTCGCGATGCGCGGTGCGACTGCCTACGATGATCGCATCGACCTGGCCGCGAACGCGATGGGCGTGAGCGCGGCTAGCGGCCGATGAAATCCAGCGGCTGTCGCCGGTATGCGTCGCCATCTTGCCATCGAGCGACATGGCCCACTTGGCAATGACGAACGGCATGCCGTGCTGCGTGCGTTTGAGATACGGAGCCAAGATCTGCCGAGCGGCCGCTTCCTCGCAGCCGACATCGACTGGAGTGCCGACCGCCTCGAGCTGCTCAATTCCCTGGCCCGATACCCGTGGAAAAGGATCGCGCATCGCACAGCACACGCGAGCGATCCCCGCTTCGATCAGCGCGTCGGTGCAGGGCGGCGTCTTGCCGTGATGGCAGCACGGTTCCAAGGTGACGTAAGCGGTGGCTCCGCGGGCCGATCGACCTTGGAGGTTCGCCAGCGCAGCTCGTTCAGCATGCGGCCCGCCGAACCTCGCATGAAAGCCTTCGGCCAACAGTTCGCCATCGCGCACGATCACGCAGCCGACCATCGGGTTCGGTTCGACTTGCCCTTGCCCCTGGAGGGCCAACTGGCAAGCTCGACGCATCCACTCGGCGTCGCTGCGCGCCTGAGCTTCACTGCGAGCCTGAGAGTCACTTGCCATTGTCGGCCGACTTCGCTCCGAGGAAGTGCACGAAGAAGTCGCACAGGATTGCATTCGACTCCGGCGTGGGCGAATGTTTGGGCCGATTGCTCATGCCGACTCGGTGCTGATAACCGAGCAGTTCGTTGACCGCCACCGAATGATTCAGCGCGATCCAGCGCTCGGGCCGATCTTCGCTGCCGCCACTGACGAAGAACGGCCGCGGGCAGATGAGCGCGTGCAGCTCGTGCAAATCATGTCCCTCGCGCCGCAGCTCGACATACGCACCCGCCGCAGGATTTTCGGGCGTCGGAATGCCCGGTTTGCGTTTGGCCACGCTCGGGTCGAGCCCCAGGTACCACGGTTCCCAGTAGTTGACGTTGCTGCGCGTTTCATCAAAGACGATCCCGGGATCGCTCACCGCAACTGCAGCGAACTTGTCCCACAGCGCGCCGCTAAACATCGACCACTTACCGCCATAGCTGTGGCCAACGATGCCGATGCGCTGGCTATCGACTTCGCTCATGTGCGAGAGAGCTTGCCAGCAGTTGGCTGCGACATAAGCGTGGAACGACAGCGGCTGACAAACCGCTTTGCCGATATCGGGACGCCACGCATCGCCGCCGGGGGTGCCGATGTTCAGCGTGATGAAGCCGCGCTGGGCGAGCTGCCAACCGAAGTCGCGATCGGGCGCATCGGCCTTCAGCCCCACGCTGGTTTCCGGTTCGTAGAACACAACCAACACCGCGGGCAATTTCTGTCCTGGCTTGTGCGGCGGACTCAGCACCCATCCCTCGCCGGTTTGCTGCGGAGCAATCTCCAGCCGCACGCGCCGCAGCGCGATGCCCTCGCGATTCTGTGCGCCAATCACGTCGACGCGCGGGCACTCGATCACTTCAGGCCACGACCCCATGATCTCGGTCCAGGTGCTCAGCAGTTCTTTTCGGCGAGCGGGCCACTGGTCAGCCGACTGTACTTTTCGACCATCGGCGAAAATCAGCGGCGAACGATACGCGCCCAGTTTGCCCGCATACTCGGGCGGCGGAGTAAACAGCGGAGCGATGTGCTGCCACGCTGCCTCGGGCGCCGCCTCTTGAGCCACGCCGCTCAAACTCGAGCTTATCAGAAACAAAAGACCACACAGAAAAGGAAGAGAACGGCAGCTGGCATCGAAGAAGTAATTCATCATCGACTCTATCCTTCTGTTTCTCCGCGCTCTCCGCGTCTCCGCGGTGAAACAACAACGCGCTATCCGAATCGGCCGGTGACGTAGTCTTCGGTTTCTTTCAGATGCGGCTTGGTGAAGATCTGCGAGGTCGGCCCGTACTCGATCAGTCTACCAAGATACATAAACGCGGTGTAATTGCTGATGCGCGAGGCTTGCTGCATGTTGTGCGTGACGATCAGCACGGTGTATTCGCCGCGCAAGTCGCCGATCAAATCTTCGATCTTGCCGGTCGCCAGCGGGTCCAGCGCCGAGCACGGCTCGTCGAGCAGCAGCACTTCGGGATCGCTGGCGATGGCTCTCGCGATGCACAAGCGCTGCTGCTGACCGCCCGAAAGTCCCAAGCCGCTTTCGCCCAAGCGTTCCTTGACTTCTTCCCACAGCGCCGAGCCGCGCAGGCTTTGTTCGCATACTTGCGAGAGCACGCGCCGGTCGCGCTGGCCGTCGATGCGCAAGGGGTAGACGACATTTTCGAAGATGCTCATCGGAAACGGGTTGGGTTTCTGGAACACCATGCCCATGCGCTTGCGAAGTTCGATCACGTCGAC
>JBQCEI010000110.1:0-4633 GCA_051960375.1 Aureliella sp.
CGTCCATTCCGTGGGCAAGCGACGCTTCACAAGACCGGCCGCACTTACAAACTGGTGACGACGCAGCATCATCAAACGATGGACGGGCGGCATTTGGCCCGAGCCGGCACGCTGGAAGATTATTTAAAAGACCCCGAGCATCCGGAGTTTGCGCACCCGCCATCGCCCACGCCCGACGCGGACATTTATCCGGGCTGGAGCTACGAAGGACACAAGTGGGGCATGTCGATCGACCTAACGGCGTGCGTGGGCTGTTCGGCGTGCGTCATCGCTTGCCAAGCCGAGAACAACATTCCGGTCGTCGGCAAAAAGCAGTGTGACATGAACCGCCACATGCACTGGCTGCGCGTCGACACGTATTACCAAGGTCGCCCCGAAGCGCCCGACAAGACACTGCATCAACCGGTGCCGTGCATGCACTGCGAACGAGCGCCGTGCGAAGTCGTCTGTCCCGTGGCTGCGACCACCCACAGCGACGAAGGACTGAATCAGATGATTTACAACCGCTGTGTCGGCACGCGCTACTGCAGCAACAATTGCCCCTACAAAGTTCGCCGCTTCAACTTTCTCGATTACTCGCAAAAGTTTATCAGCGATCCGACTCTGGTCCTGCTCTCCAACCCAGAAGTCACTCTGCGCAGCACCGGCGTGATGGAGAAGTGCACCTACTGCGTCCAGCGCATCGAGCGCAGCAGAATCGCCGCCGAACTGGAGGATCGACCCTTGCGCGATGGCGAAATTCAAACGGCTTGCCAGGCGGCGTGCCCGGCGGCCGCGATTCGCTTCGGGGATCTGAATGATCCCGAAAGCCTGGTCAAGCAGGCGCACGCGCATCCGCTCTCGTACGCTTTGCTGGAGGAACTCAACACTCAGCCAAGAACGCGTTACCTGGCCGAGGTTTTCCATCCGTAGACGATTCGCTCGCAACCATCAGTTAAGTATCCCCGGGCAATGTCAGCTTCCACCGAGACCAACGAACTGATCCCAAGCGACGCCGACGATCGATCGGTGACCGCTCAAATATCAGATATCGTGCTCGAGCGACCGGTGAGCCGCGGCTGGCTCTTTAGTTTCTTCGTCGGTCTAGTGCTGCTGGGAGTTCTGTTTACGTCGATCGCCTGGCTGTTCGCCATCGGAGTCGGCATTTGGGGGATCAACATTCCGGTTGCCTGGGGCTGGGCGATCATCAATTTCGTATGGTGGATCGGGATCGGGCATGCCGGCACGCTGATCTCGGCGATCTTGTTGCTGTTGCATCAGGATTGGCGCACGAGCATCAACCGCTTCGCCGAAGCGATGACGCTCTTTGCAGTCGCATGCGCGGCTCTCTATCCGCTGCTGCACTTGGGCAGACCACAGTATTTCTGGTGGCTGATCCCGTATCCGTCGACGACCACCATGTGGCCGCAGTTCCGCAGCCCGCTGATGTGGGATTTCTGCGCGGTGACGACCTACGGGCTGGTGTCGCTGATGTTCTGGTACCTCGGGATGATCCCCGATCTGGCGACGATGCGCGATCGCGCCCAGAGCCGCACGGCGGCGCGAATTTATGGCGTGTTGTCCCTCGGCTGGCGCAACTCGGTGGTGCACTGGAAGCACTACAAAACGGCCTATGTCATCCTGGCTGGCATTGCCACGCCGCTGGTCGTCTCGGTGCATACGATCGTCAGCTGGGATTTCTCGGTGAGCGTCGTCGCTGCCTGGCACTCCACGATTTTTCCGCCGTACTTTGTCGGCGGGGCGATCTTCTGCGGCTTTGCGATGGTGCTCGTGATCACGATTCCGCTGCGACGCATCTACCGATTGAAGGACCTCATCACGGCCAAGCACCTCGATAACATGGCCAAGGTGATGCTGGTTGCCGGTTTCTCGGTATCGTACGGGTACCTGATGGATGCGTGGATGGCTTGGTATACGAACGAGCCGTTTGACAGTTACATCTATGCCAATCGCTTTACGGGCCCTTACGCCTTCAGCTACTGGGCGCTCGTCTTTTGCAACTGCATCGCGCCGCAGTTTCTGTGGTTTCCAGCGGTTCGTCGCAACACGATTGCGCTCTTCATAATTGCGGTGCTGGTCAACATTGGCATGTGGCTCGAGCGCTTCGTGATCATCTCGCTCAGTTTGCATCGCGATTACTTGCCATCGGACTGGGCGATGTACTACCCGACCGTTTGGGACTGGTCGTTGTATATCGGCACGCTGGGATTGTTTTTCACGCTGCTACTGCTGTTTGTGCGGCTGCTGCCTGCGATCTCGATGCACGAGGTGCGCGAGCTGGTACATGAGAACCAGGAGGAGCAGCCGTGAGCAGCACCACCTCGCCTAAAGCCTGGGGAGTATTGATCGAGTTTCCCGACGCGGCGTCGCTCGAACATGCCGTAGCCTCGCTCAGCAAGGCCGAGCGGAGGCAAGTCGAAGCGTACGCGCCGTTTGGGCTCGAAGGGCTGGCCGAGCTCTTGTATCCGCGGCGTTCGCCGCTGCCGATCGTCATCGCCGTGGGAGGCTTGATCGGCTCGACGTCGATGTACGCGCTCCAATACTGGATCTGCGTTTACGCCAACGCGCTGAATGTCGGCGGCCGGCCGCTGCATAGCTGGCCCGCATTCATTCCACCGACTTTCGAAATAGGAGTGCTGCTCGCGTCGCTCTCCGCCCTGCTGGGTGTCATCGGCATTTGCAGGTTGCCGAGGCTGCATCATCCTGTGTTCGAAATCGAAGCGTTCAAGCGAGCGAGCACGGATGGCTTCTTTCTGTCAGTCCATCAGGAATACTCCAACCGCGCGGTCTACGAAGAGCTCGCTCGGCGCTACAGCGAATTGGGAGCGACGCACGTGTGGGAGGTTCCCAATGCGTAGCCATTCACAGCGACACGCAATGCAGCGTTTTCCAATGCAGCGCTTTCGAATACTGCGTCCGCATAGCCAGCGGCGCGCAAGAGTACATTTGACTTGCTGGCTCTGGCTGGCATGGCCACTCTTTGCCGGTTGTGTGCAAAAAATGGCCGATCAAAAGCGATTGGAATCGCAGGAGCTGCACGCTGGCCTCGACGCGGTGCATCCGAATCGCGCGGCGCCACTGCACACGATTCCGGCTGCCCGGGAACTCAGCGGCAGCATGCGCACTGGCCGCATGCAAGGCAATGAATCATCCGGCAAGTCGGCCGCGGCCACCGAGCCCGCCAGCACCGCAGCCGCTAAAAAAACATTCTCGCCTGAAGACATGTCGGCAGAAGAGTTGCGAGCGACGCTGGAGCGAGGGCGCGAGCGATTTTCAATTTACTGCGCCCCGTGTCACGATTCGATCGGGAGCGGCAATGGCATGGTCGCTCGGCGCGGCATGGTGCATCCGCCGAGCTACCATACGTCGCATCTGCGCAGTCAACCGATCGACTACATCTATGGCGTCGCAACCAACGGACGGGCGAACATGCCTCCTTACCGCGACCAGATCGCGGAGGCCGATCGCTGGGCCATCGCGGCATACGTGCGGGCTCTACAGCTCAGCCAGTTCGCCTCGCGCGAGCAGCTCGAGAGCGCCGACCTGGCGGCCCTCGAAAAAGCAGGCCGATCTGCAGGCCAACGCGCAGGCCAATTCGCGGACGCAAAGGGGCAGGAATCGCCGTGATGAACGCAGCCTCCACGAAACGTTTATCGCTGAGAAGTCAGATGGCGATCCTGGCCGTCGTGGCTATCGCTCTCTGCTTGGGTGCAGGCTTCTGGTCGCCGCGCGATTTCTTCATCGCGTACTTGGCCGCGGTCATGCTGCCTTGGAGCATCTCGGTGGGCAGCATCACGCTGGGGCTGATCTTCGGCCTGACCGGCGGGCGCTGGGGTCGAGCCGCTTGGCCGTGGCTGGTCACCTTCTCGAAGATGATGCCGCTAGTGGCCCTGCTTTTCATTCCTTGGCTGCTCAGCATTTCGCTGATCTATCCGTGGTTCGGCGGAGCAATCTTTTCGTCGTTCGAGAATACCCAGAATCGGCAGTGGTATTACCAAACGCCGTTCTTCGTCGGGCGAACGGTGGTCTACTTCGTCACCTGGATCGTCTTGAGTTGGTGGCCAAGTCTGATTGCAATGCGCGGCGGCGAAGCCGTTGCGGGCTTCGGTCTGATCGCGATCCTGCTGAGCGTCACTTGGGCGACGATCGATTGGGTGATGTCGTTTGATCCGTTCTTCACTTCCTCGCTGCTGGGAGTGTGGATCGGTGGCGGCGCGATGTTGGTCGCCCTCAGCGCCGCCGTAGCCGGAGTTTGTTTCGGTGGCCGAATCCAACCGGAAAACAAAGCGGACGAAAAGACGCTTGCGGACTTGTCCAGTTTGCTGCTGGCGATGCTCTTGCTCTGGGCTTACTATTCGTTCGCACAGTTCCTCATCATGTGGAGCGGCGATCTGCCTGATGAGGTCGACTTCTACGTGATCCGCACTCGGTCGTGGTGGGCCATTCTGACGCCGGCCCTCGCCGTGCTGGGCTTTGTCGTTCCCTTCCTCTGCATGTTGTCGTATCGCTTCAAGCGGACACCGAGCATGATCGGCAGCTTGGCGATCGCTCTGATTGGCGTTCGAGCGCTGGAGTTGGCCTGGATCGTGTTGCCGGGTGCCGATGAGCGGGCGATGGGCCTGCGATTCCTGTT
>JBQCEI010000111.1:0-3497 GCA_051960375.1 Aureliella sp.
CGGCTGTACACGAACTGGCTGGCTGCCCAGGGAAGCCCCAACCCGAGCGCCGAGGCCAAGGCGGCCGTCGAGACGATGCCGCAGCCGCTAACTGCCAAAGAGGCTGCTGCGGAAGATAAAAAAAGCCGCGCCGAGCAAACAAAGCCCGGCCCATAGGTAATCGAGCGACAGCTTTTCGTTCATGTACCAGAGCGAAAACGGCACAAAAATGCTCAGCGTGATGACCTCTTGCAAGATCTTCAGCTGCCCCAGCGTCATCACCTGGTGACCGATTCGGTTGGCCGGTACCTGCAGCAGATACTCAAAGAACGCCACTCCCCAACTGGCTAGCACGGCGACGATCAGCGGCTTGCCGGTCAGGCTCTTCAAGTGGCCGTACCAGGCGTACGTCATGAACATATTGCTGCAGATCAGCAGCGCGAAAGCTGTCAAAAAGAGTCGCACATCCCCTCCTTTGCGATTACCTGGGTAAAATAGGCCGACTTGATCGAAGTCGGTGATTGAATTCCGTCACGCTCGTGATAGGATTCAATCACAGAGCGATCGCTTTCAGGCGGGCTGGTTTTCAATTTTCGGGAAGCCGAGCAGTAAAACAGGCCGCGCATGACGGTGATACCCCAATCAGCCGCCGGGCGGTAGCCCGCAGCTGGCGGCCAGAAACCGGGACGCGACCCGCGCGCCGGCTGATTGGTTCGAGCGACGAAAACAACCCGCAGGGGCGGAACGCAAACCTTGAGCAACGCCATATCGACCGAGCAGCGGCGCAGCAAGCTGCTCGAATTGATCCGCGCCCAGGGCTTCGTGTCGATCCCGGACCTGCGGGCAGCCCTGGAGGTGAGCGAGTCGACGATCCGCCGCGACCTGGACGCGTTGGAAGAGACCGGCGAAGCCCAGCGGACCCACGGCGGGGTGTTTTTCACGGGTCCGACCGCGTCGCTGCGGCTTTTCGAGCACCGGCGGGCTGAGCAGTGGGAGAAAAAGCGACAAATCGCGATTTGTGCCAGTCGCCTGATCGAAGCGCATGATACGGTTCTGATGGACGGCGGCAGCACGACCTACGAACTGGCTCGGCAGCTCGTCGGCCGTCCCTTGCAAATCGTCACCAATTCGCTCCCGCTGGCCAACCTGTTCGCCGCCAGCGAGCAAGTCGATCTGGTGATCCTGGGCGGCTACGTGCACAGCCGGACGGGCGTTTCGCTCGGCCCCTACGCCAACCAGATGCTCGCGTCGCTGAACGTTCAAAAGGCGGTCATCAGCATCGCCGGAGCCGACCAGCGCGGTTACTACAACAGCAACCTGCTGCTGGTCGAAACCGAGCGAGCCATGATGCAAGCGGCCGACACCACCATCGTCGTCGCCGACAGCAGCAAGTTCGGACACAGCTCGCTGGCCAAGCTCTGCGACCTGTCGGAAGTCGACGCAGTCGTCACCGACGATGCGCTCGACCAGGAGTGGCGCGACCGCCTGACCCGAGCCGGAGTTCAGTTGCACCTGGCTCCATCGGTAGCCAGCCCAACGGCAGCCAGCCCAGCGGGGACCGTCGCCGCCGAACCGTACAAAGACAATTCAGAAACCGCTTAACTCGAGCAGTGAGTCGAATCGATGAGTGTAGGCAGCATTGACCGCAGCCAAGTCGAACATCTCGTACGCCAGATCGTACGCCGCATCGTCGCCGAGCCCGCGCTGTCGGTCGCCGGCACGTCGGTCGCCTCGGCGCCGGGCTTGGGAGCCAGTGGCAACGGCGCTCCGGCCGACGAAGGCAAGCGAGCCACGCCGTCCAATTTGGTCGTCAGCATCTCGGCCCGCCACGTTCACTTGACCGACGAGCACGTCGAAAAGCTGTTTGGCCCCGGCCGCAAGCTTACGCCTGGCAAAGATCTTTATCAGGATGGCTTCTATGCGGCCAAGGAAACGGTCATGGTCGTCGGCCCGCGCAAGCGCATGCTGCCGGAAGTCCGCGTGCTCGGTCCGACTCGCAACTTCAGCCAAGTGGAACTGTCGCTGACCGACGCGATCTCGCTCGGCATCGCCGCTCCGGTCCGCCACAGCGGCGACATCCAAGGCACGCCCGGCTGTCTGCTCGTCGGACCGGCCGGCGCGGTCGAGCTGACCCACGGCGTGATCCGCGCCGCGCGGCACGTCCACATGAGCTTCGAGGAAGCGGAGCGCCTCGGCGTCAAGAACGGCGAGTTCATGTCGCTGACCATCCGCAGCCCGCAGTGCTCGGTCACGTTCGAAGACTTGCTCGTGCGAGCTGACAAGACGAGCAAGCTCGAAGTGCATATCGATACCGACGAAGGCAACGCCTGCAACCTCGACGCGGCTACGGAGATCATCCTCAAGCCGCAGGGCAAAGCCTGTCAGTGCAGCAAACATTAAACCGCACATCCATGCAGGATTTTACCGCGGAGGCGCGGAGAGCGCAGAGAATGGGAAACAGATATTAGTCGGCTGAGCGTAAGCCGGCGAATGTGTATGAGGTAAACCTTTCCAATGGCAAAGACCAGGAGAAAACCGGATATGGCCAAGATTTCTGAAGCCTTGGGCATGATTGAAACCAAGGGTTTCGTTTCGTTGATCGAAGCGGCCGACGCGATGATGAAGGCTGCCAACGTGCAGTTCTTGGGTTGGGACAAGGTCGGCAGCGGCCTGGTCTCGGCTTTCGTCACCGGCGACGTAGCTGCCGTGAAGGCTGCAACCGATGCAGGGGCTGCCGCAGCGGGCCGCGTCGGCGAAGTCGTCAGCGTCCAAGTGATCGCTCGCCCGCATGAAGATCTCTCGCGCGTGCTGAAAGTCGGCATGCCGGCTTCGAACACTTCGGTTGGCTAATGCATCTCGCGGCTTAACATCAGCCGCAAGGCGTTAGCCCGCGGTTGGCTGTTCCGGCGGTTGTGTGGCACTGGCTATGCCAGTGTCTTCGGCTTCGAAGTTGAAGCCTCGGAAGGCCCGGTAAGCGTTCTAGTGGCAATCCAATTTCCGCAGAGAACACGAGCAAGGCAATTAGCAGCGAGAGAGCGTTTTGGTCCTGAACGCTACAGACTTCGAAAGAAGAGTCACTGGCAGAGCCAGTGCCACACGGGACCCAACACTTCAAAAAATCACATCACTCAAACTCAACATTCGTTTTTCAATACAGGCGATAAGCAAACATGCAGAAAGCAATTGGACTGATCGAGACCAAGGGTCTGTTGGCACTGGTGGAAGCTACCGATGCGATGGTCAAAGCGGCCAGCGTCGACATCGTCAAGCGCATTGACATCGGCGGCGGCCTGGTGACGACGGTCGTCAGCGGCGACGTCGGCAGCGTGCGCGCGGCGGTCGAAGCCGGCGCAAGCGCCGCTTCGCAAGTCGGCGAACTGGTCAGCAGCCACATCATCCCGCGTCCCGCCGAAGGTTTGGCCGCCGCGTTCTTCGGCGCTTAAGCATCGGTTCGAGATCGACTGAAGGCTTTACAGACTGTTGCTTGAATCACCTGACGTCGCGTCAGCGATTAGCCG
>JBQCEI010000112.1:0-2098 GCA_051960375.1 Aureliella sp.
GACCGGTCTGCCTCCGACGCCCGAGGAGATCG
The DNA here is from genome assembly GCA_051960375.1 of Aureliella sp. Lineage (GTDB taxonomy): Bacteria > Planctomycetota > Planctomycetia > Pirellulales > Pirellulaceae > Aureliella. The sequence continues at coordinate 33 of JBQCEI010000112.1, forward strand.
AGGCGTTTGTAAGCGACAAGGCCCCCGATGCCTACGAGCGGCTGGTCGATCGCTACTTGAGCAAGCCCAGCTATGGCGAACGGCAGGCGCTGCCGTGGCTCGATGCGGCTCGCTATGCCGACAGCAACGGCTTCCAGCAAGATGGCGACACCTGGCAATGGATTTGGCGCGACTGGGTCGTGCGAGCGCTCAACGCCGATTTGCCGTTCGACCAATTCACCGTCTGGCAACTGGCCGGCGACTTGCTGCCCGATGCGCCTGATCCAAGGACTACGCTCGACCAAAAGATCGCCAGCGGCTTCAATCGCAATCACTTGCTCAATGGAGAAGGAGGCGCGATTGCCGAGGAGCAGCGGTTTGTGATCTTGTTCGATCGCATCGATACCACGGCCACGACCTGGCTGGGTTTGACGATGGCTTGCGCTCAGTGCCACGATCACAAGTACGACCCGATCACGCAAAAGGATTACTACAGCCTGCTCGACGCCTTCAATCGCGTCCCGGAAACCGGCACGCCCCAGCGTTTTTCCTCGCGCATCCGCGTCGCTCCGCCGCTGATCGAATTGCCGACTCCGGAAAACGAAGCGCACATCGCCGAGCTCGAATCGCGCATGAAGAGTATCGAGCCGCAGGCGCAAATGCAGAGCGACGCGGGCTTCGCCGGCTGGAATGCGGCGGTCTCGGGCGAAGGTGGAGCGGACCTGGTCAAGGGCTTGCCCGAGCGCGTGCGCGACCTGCTGCGCAAAGCCGAAAGCGATCGCAGCGACGCGGAGCGCAAGGAGCTTGAAAGCGGCCTGCGCAAGTACTTCAACGAAAAAGTGCGGCCAAGCCTGACGGGCAAGTTGGCCGAGGTCGGCAAGCTCGACGCGCTTCGCAAAGAGCTGGCCGATTACAAAGCGGATCAAATTCCGCGCGTCATGGTGATGAGCGATGACAAGCCGCGCGAGTCGGCGATCCTCGACCGCGGCGATTACCTCAAGCCACTTGAGAAAGTCAGCTTTGCGACACCCGCGTTTTTGCCGCCGCTGCCCGAGGGCGCGCCGGCCAATCGCTTGGGGTTCGCTCGTTGGCTCGTATCGCCCGAGCATCCGCTGACGGCCCGCGTGCAGGTCAATCGCATGTGGCAATACTTCTTCGGCACGGGCATCGTCAAAACAGCGGAAGACTTTGGCGTCCAAAGCGAGTATCCAACGCATCGCAAACTGCTCGATTGGTTGGCGGTTGAATTTCGCGAGAATGGCTGGAGCACCAAGGCGATGCACCGCCAGATCGTGCTCAGCGCCACCTATCGTCAGTCGAGCCGCCTCTCGCCCGAGCATCGGACGCGCGACAGTGAAAACAAATACTTCGCTCGCGCCAGCCGCTTCCGCATGCCCAGCCTGGTGCTCCGCGACTGGGCTCTGGCGACCAGCGGCTTGCTGTCCGCACGCGTTGGCGGCGCGCCGGTTTATCCCTACCAGCCCGACGCGGTTTGGGAAGCGCTGGCGATTACCAAAGAGCGCGATTTCACCTATCCGGCGTCGCATGGAAGCGATCTGTACCGCCGCAGCCTCTATACCTTCTGGCGGCGGACCGTCAGCCCAGCCAATATGTTCGACGCTTCCAACCGACAGGCATGCCGAGTGCGGCTGGCGATCACCAGCACGCCGCTGCACGCTCTCACTTCGCTCAACGATCCGACGTGGGTGGAAGCGGCGCGCGTGCTGGCCGAGCGAGTGATGCACGAGGTTCCAGTCGGCTCTGAGCAGTTGAAAAGTGCCGCTGAGCGCGTACTCTGTCGAGAGCTGAGCGAGGCTGAGCTAGCCATGCTCGGCCGCGCTTACGAGAAACAACTGGAGATCTATCGCCAAGACGGCCAGGCTGCCGAGTCGCTCCTGGCCGTAGGCGAATCGCAGCGCGATGCCAAGTTGCCGGCAGCCGAGCATGCTGCTCTGACGCAAGTTTGCCTTGGCCTGTTCAACCTCGACGAAGCCTTGACTCGCGAGTGAGTTTGTACCGCGACTGTGTGGCACTGGCTATGCCAGTGTCTTCGGTATCGAAGTTGGTAGGGTCGGGCTCGGGAGTTA
>JBQCEI010000113.1:0-2045 GCA_051960375.1 Aureliella sp.
GGGGGTGAGGGGCCTTCAGAGGCATGGCTAAATGTTTATGAAACCTCGTCGACCCTTCTGCCACATCCCCCCGATCCGCTTCGCGCGAACCATGTCGAGCCTCGAGCACGATCTTGAAAGCGACTAAATGTTGTTCGGTCGATCGCGTTTCGGCCGGCAGCACCGTCCAGCCGCTTCCGGCCAGGCCGAGCTCCAGGGCGCTGGCAAAGCGATGGGCAGCGGCGTTGTCGATGGCCAAACCATGCACAGTAGCTTGCACCGGTTGGGATTCCAGCCGCTGGATCCAGCACTGGTCGTCGATCGAGCCGGCGATCGCATCGAGCAAACTGGTCCAGCGCTCGTTGTGCTGAGCATGCGCTTCGTCGGCGCGATGCAGACTTCGCTCGAGTTCCCGGCGCTCGTTTTCGGCCTGCGAAGCTTCCTTGCGCAGCTTGGCCAGCCGAGTCTCGAGCACTTGCAGATTCCGCTGCGAGGCGTCGCCAGCGGTTTGCCGCTGTTCGAGACTTGCTAGCGCCGCATCGGCGGCTGTGATACGCTGCTCGGTGCGCCAGTGCCAAACTCCGCATGCAGCCGCAGCCAGCAGCGCCATGGCAGCGCTCGCGGCCATGCGCTGAGCGGTCGACAGCGGCTTGGGATCGAAGCGAACCACCAGCGGCATCGTCGGCGTTTGCGCAAGGCACGCGGCCCAGCAATCTGCCAACTCGCTCACTGCAGCCCGCATGTAGTCCGGGTTTTCATCGCCAACCTCGCAGAACCGCTCGTCCCAGCCGTGCAAATATTCCGCGACATTCAGCTCGCCTTGAGCTGCTGATTGAGCGATGTGCGCCGCGGCGGGATGCGCTGCGCCGGCGATATGAACGTTTGAGCGTTTCAACGCATCGTTGAAATGCTCGAGCTCCGCAGTATCGATGTGCGTCACGCACCAGCTCGCCTCGCTAGTCGCTGGTTCGCTCAGTCGCACGGCACCGACGCGCGATGCGAAAGCGGAGACGCCCGAATCGATTTCCGCTTCCAGCGCGAGCGCTTGATGGAGTTCCGCGTCGCCGAGCAGCGCCGAAACGTCCGCGCCCAGATGGACGACGCCTGTCCAGAAGTCGCCGCTGAGTATCCAGACGCGGCCGGCTCGCCGCGGCCCGAGGTTCAGCGCTGCGAGCGCTGCCGCAGCCGGCGCGATCGCATCGGTGCACGGCTGGAACCACACCTGCTCGACGCGGACGCGCTTTCGGCCCGCGAGATCGACGCGCGCCACCACTCGGCTGGTGAGGATCAGTAGTGTGTGGCTGGGCGCAAACATGAGACGCATCGATTATCCGTTTAACGAAGTTCCATTTCGACGCGCACGTCCATCGCCGAGTTGACCACCGGATAGTGAACGTAGCTTTTCTTAACGATCGTCTCGGCTGGATCGAGAACGTCATCGCCATCGACGTCGTCCCACTGAATCGCGCGGGCAGCGACGGTGCCTTGAAAGGTGCTCGAGCGGCGATATTCAAAGCTGCCGGAATTGGCGACGATCAACAACTGTTCTTCGGTCTGCCCGTCGGTGCCGCCCGCGGCGCCAACGCCATAGAAGAGCACGCCGAGCTGTTCGGTCCCGGTCGGCGCCGGGTCGATGCGCGAGCCGCTCAAGGTATCGATGGCGAACAAGCGGAACACGATGTCCCCCGCATAGTCGCGCGACGGAATCGAAACCGTTAAGTCGGCGCGATAGTCGTCTTCCGGCGCGACCGAATCGCCGTCCGAACCGAGCGATGCGATATCGAGCGTCGTGCCGCCGATCGAAAAGATCGGAGCTCGCCCCCAGCCGTCGACGATGGCGTTCTGGCCGGCACCGAGCTGCAAATACGGACCTTTCCAGCCGCTCGCTAGCGTGACGTCGTCGGTCCCGTCGCGGTCGGAATCGAATGTTTGCACAGCATGATTCACGAGGCCGACTGGGCAAGCGAGCAAATCGTCGGCGCTGGTTGGCAGAGTGCCGGTGTCGGCGATGAAGCCGCCGATCACGCGGGCGCCACCGACGGCTTGATACGAATTGTCGCTCGCCG
>JBQCEI010000114.1:0-4987 GCA_051960375.1 Aureliella sp.
ATTTGCGTCGTCGGAGGTGTGACAAACATAGGCCCCTGAGGTTGACGCGGCCGAGAATGCGAGCAATGCGTGGGAAAAACGCTCTGGCGATTTCCGCTGGGCATCCGCTATAGTCCGCACGAACCGCCCAATCCGATCCCGCAATCGGAGTTCATCGACTTTAACAATGGAGTGCCAGGCGATGCGCAAGATAGCTGTAATCAACCAGAAAGGTGGCGTGGGCAAGACGACCACCGCCGTGAACCTCTCGGCTGCCTTGGCGGAAAGCGGCAAACGCGTCTGCATCATCGACCTCGACCCGCAGGCGCACGCTTCGCTGCACCTGGGAATCAACGTCGTCGACAACCAGACCAACGTCTACGACGTGCTCTGCGGCGATGCGCTCTTGGCCGATGCCCGCCGCTGGACCTCGCCGACGCTGGCCGTCGTCCCAGCCAATCTCGACCTGGCTGCCGCCGAGCTGGAGCTCTCGGGTGAAGTCGGCCGCGAAGTGATCTTGCGCGACAAGATGGAGCTCGATGAAGAAGCGTTCGACTTCGTCATTCTCGATTGCCCGCCGTCGCTGGGCGTGCTGACGCTCAATGCTCTGACCAGCGTCGATGAAGTGCTGTTGCCTCTGCAGCCGCACTTTCTCGCTCTGCACGGTCTGAGCAAACTGCTGCGGACGATCGAGATCGTTGCCAAGCGACTCAATCCCGGTTTGAAACTCTCGGGCGTCGTGCTGTGCATGTACGAATCGAGCACGCGTCTGGCCGCTGAAGTGACTCGCGACGTCGAAGACTTTTTCCGTCAGCAAGCCAGCACTTCGTCGGTGTGGGCCGGAGCGAAGTTCATCGAAACTCGCATCCGCCGCAACATTCGTCTGGCGGAAGCGCCGAGCTTCGGTCAATCGATTCTCGACTACGCTCCTACCTCCAACGGAGCGGACGATTATCGGCAGCTGGCTCTCGAAGTGCTCGGCCTCGGCGAGAGCATGGCCGATGATGTCGCTGCGATCGCTGCTGAGCGGTTTGTGGTGGCGGCGCACTAGAAGAACCTCACTGCTTTTTTTAACGCAGAGACGCGGAGAGAGAAAGCTGAGAGGGCGCAGAGAAAAGACAATCCGATTCGCATTTACAAGATTTCGTTGGATTCCAAATGGAGGCTCTGAGGATATGAGCAGCGTGAACTTTTTTGGTTGGATCCGTGATGGCGTTCGTCAGTCGGTTCTGTTGGGCGTGAGCGATGCGATCGACCAGCTGGGCACCCCCGCAGCGGCCGAAGAACTGCATCCGGACGTGCTGGCCTTTATTCAAAGCGGAGCACCGGCCGGCGCAGGCGCCGCGGCACCCAAGCTTGCGGCTGGCGCGCGCTCGGGCAACAATACACGCAAACGCCTGGGTCGTTCGCTGAAAGATATGGACAGCGCTCCCCAGCAGTAGGTATTGTTCAATAGACGACCTTCATGAGTTTGACCGATGGAATGCGGTAGTTGCGCTGCAGCATCCGCGGCTGTTAGGGCCAAAGGCCCGCGATTCCTTAGCCCAGCCCAGCGGGCTGGGATACCGCAGGCGCAACGTGCGCGCTGCGGCCTGAAGGGCCGCGATATGCCGTTTGCCCCTATCACGGCCCTACAGGCCGTAGCCCGGACAGTTGCTTGGCAGTCCCAGCCCGCTAGGCTGGGCTAAGGGATTGCGGACCTTTGGTCCTCAAGCCTCTTCAGCTCAATTCCCACAGTCGAGCGTCAAAACTCATTAGGTCTCAAAAACCGATACCTTCGTCCCATTTCAAACCATCACGCGTACGGATGCCGACCAAGGCTGCCTCTGCGCCACCGCACCGGTGCAGATCCAGCATTATTCCCTTGAGGCCCGATGAATCGACGCGTGTTGTGTGTCTGGTTGCCGAACTGGCCGGTGCAGCGGGTCCAGGCGGCTGAGCCTCGCTTGGCCAGCGGTGCGGTCGTGCTCGAGACGCGCGACCCGCGCCGCGGATTGCTCGTCGCCGCTGCCAACCTCGCCGCACGCAGGGCCGGCGCGCAGGTCGGCATGCGCATGAGCGAGTTGGCGGCTCTGTGCACCGGACCGTCCGCTACTTCGCACGCTCCTCCTTCTCCAGGCGCTTCATCCAGCGGCGCGCCCGCCGAATCGCCGCTGCACTGGGAAATTCGGCCGTATCGACCCGATGAAGATCTCGACGCGCTGTGCGAGCTGGCTGAACAGGCGCAGCAGTTCAGCCCGCTGGTCGGTCTGGAGCTGCATGACGATGTGCCCTGGTCCGGCCGGACGACTTGCCAGCCTCAAGCGCTAATGCTCGACATCAGCGGCATCGCGCATCTGTTCGGCGGCGAAGAAGCTCTCCTGGCCGAAGTCGCGCGCTGGCTCGGCCAGCAGCGTTACTTTGCCTACATGGCGATCGCCAGCACAGTTGGCGCGGCTTGGGCCTTGGCCAACTACGAAATTCTTCGGCGGCTCAAACACGAGCGCAGCAGCGAACGCGCCGAGTCGTCAGATGCGAGCTCGCGCGACGCAACCGGCCAAGCCGCCCAGCCCGCAGCCGACATCCCCGAGTGCCGCACGCTGATCACCGAATCGTGGGAAGAAGCGGAACTGCTCGCCGAGCTGCCGATCGCTGCGCTGCGCATCGACGAAGAGACCGTGGGCAAGCTGCGGCGACTGGGAGTGCGAACGCTCTGCCAGCTCTGGCAGTTGCCTCGCGACGGCTTGGCCAGCCGCTTGGGCGCGCAGTTGCTCAAGCGTTCCGATCAAGCGCTCGGTGTGCTCGATGAACCGATCATCGCGCTGCACAGCGCGCCCGACTGGATGCTCGAGTTCCCGCTGGAAACCGCCACACGGGCCGAAGCGACGCTCGCGGAAGTGCTGCGTCGTTTGTGTCAGGAGCTGGCCCAGCGGCTGCGCGCTCGCGGGCAAGGGGCACTGCGGTGCGTGAGCCGGCTTGATCTGGTGCGCTGTCGACCGCTGATCATGCAGCTCGGCCTGTTCCGCGCCAGCGACGATCCCGAACATCTGCACGCGCTGCTGGTCGGCCAACTCGAGCAAGCGCTGCTGAGCCTCGAAGCCCAACGGCCGGCGTCGCATCTTTCCAAACGGCAGAACGCTGCGCCGACACGGGCTGCTCAAGACTCCCGGCAGAGCAGGGGAGCCGCATCGGGCTCGGCAGTCGGCAGCGACGGCGGCTTGGCGGTCGATGATACCGGCTCGGTGTGGCGGGTCAGTCTGCAAGCAACGCTCACCGGTCCGATCGTCTGGGAGCAAACGCAGCTGTTCGACCAGTCCGACGCGCGGCATCGGCAGCAACTGGCGCGGCTGATCGATACGCTCAGCGGTCGGCTCGGCCGAGGCCAGGTGCTCGAAGCGCGGATCGAGCGCGATGCTCAGCCCGAGCAAGCGGTCAGCTACCGGCCGCTGACCGGCCGTCGCCGCGATGGCACCGAGCAGAAGACACTTCATAAACTCAATAGCCGCTTGGCCAGCAGCGGCGCCGAACCGCGACCGAGCGATCCGCTGCGGCGGCCGACGCACTTGTTCGCGCCCCCCGAGCCGCTGGCCGGCGTCAGCTGCAGTGGCGAAGGAGTGCCGATCGAGTTCGTCTTTGAGAACCGTCGCCAGCGCGTGCTCGCGCATTGGGGCCCCGAGCGTCTGGAAAGCGGTTGGTGGCGCGGGCCCAGCATGCGCCGCGAGTATTTCCGAATCGAAACCGACGGCGGCGATTGGTGGTGGATCTACCGCGATATCACCAGCGGCAACTGGTATGTCCACGGGCTGTTTAGCTGAGGCTTTCTACCGCGGAGAACGCAGAGAGCGCGAAGGAAGAAGGCAAAGAAAAAGCTCGGGGCGATGCGTCCCGAGCTTCTTGTGTTTTGGAGCTTTGCCGCGGATCGCTTAGCGGCTCTTCTTCTTGGTTACCTTGGCGGCGGCCTTCGGAGCGACCTTGGCTTTGACTTTGGCCTTCTCCGGAGCTTTCTTGGTGGCGGTCTTGGTGTTAGCGGCTTTGGCAGGCAGGGCCTTGGTGGCAGGCGCTTTACCGGTCACCGACTTGGCAGCGGCCTTCGGAGCGGCCGACTTGGTTGCCTTGCCGGTGGCTCCTTCGGTGACGCTTGACTGCTTGCTGCTGGCAGGCTTGCCCTTGCCAAAAGCCTTCTCCCAGCCGCTGGAGTATTTTTCGTTCGAGCCAACGCGAGTGATGGTCATAGAGTCCTCATCTTCTGATCGGGTGTGATATCGGTACGTTTACCTGATGGCAATTTTGATGGTCGACGTTGGCCATGCGCCGCAGCGCTACTGATCCAGAGACGCTCGTATTATCGTCAAAGCGAACGCGATGCCTGTAATATCTCTATCAGCCGAGCAAGGTCAATAGTCAGATCGATGGTTTTACCGCGGAGGCGCGGAGAGCGCGGAGCGATGTTTTATCTATTTCGCTTGTTCCCAGGCTCTGCCTGGGAACGCACTGTCTTCGAGGCTCTGCCTCGCCGCAGCGCCGCTAACCGTTGTGGCAGGTTCAAGGAGGCAGAGCCTCCAAGACATGGCGTTCCCAGGCAGAGCCTGGGAACGAGCGGTGAGCCTGCTTGGCCGACATGCGTCCCTGCTGCGGTCATCCTCGTTGTGGGCTACGATAAGCGTTCGTCTGGATGACATTCTTTCTCGACCTTCATTAGTGGAAGCATCCCAAGCATGAAGAGCACAACTGCTGGCTGCCTGGCGTGCCTCGCCGCACTGTGCGGGGCTATTTCGATACACACTGTCGCTGTAGGACAAGACGCAGCAAAACAAGACACTGGAGAGCGCATGGACAAGAAGACCGAATTGCTCAAGCCCTGGCCGGGCCCGTATGGCGGCGTACCGCCTTGGAACGCGGTGCAGCCCGACGTGCTGCCCGCAGCATTCGACGACGCAATCGCCCAGACCAAAGCCGAAATCGAAGCGATCGGTGGCCAAAGCGAACCGGCCAACTTTGAAAACACGATCGTCGCTCTCGAAGTCTCCGG
>JBQCEI010000115.1:0-2537 GCA_051960375.1 Aureliella sp.
CTCGCCGAAGACCGTCTGCGACTGATCGAAGAAGCCGACGCGCAGGTAGCGCGAGGCGCGGGCGGGCGACGCCGTCGCAGCGACGATCGCCGTCGCGAGCAGCGCGGGCCAAACGCTTGCCAGGCGCTCGCGGCCAGGGCGTCCGAGCAGGCGATATTGAATGTTGAAAACCATGAGCGGCTCTTTCGTGCGCGTTTGGGCTACAAAAACTTCGCCCAGAGCGATACGCGTTGTAGACAATTGCAATCCCAGATGATAATCGTTGCTGGCACTCGCCAAAAGGTTATTTCCGCATTCCCGCTCGCTCCTCCTGAGGCCGCAAATCGTTTCCTCGAAAGCTCGTAGGCACGCCGATGGTCCCCCTTCGCAAGGTTTTCGCCTGTGCGGCCGCGACGGGACGGCAGAAAAAAGAGACTATCGCGCAATACTAGCTTCTCGCTCGTGGGTGGCGGGCTACTGGGCGTTGTTGGTGCTGGTCATCGCGTGGCTGTACTGGCCGTTTCTTAGCGGCGAAGTGCCTGCGTTTCGCGATGCCTTTCACTTCTATTATCCACTCGAAGTCTGGTTGGCCGAGCGAGCCGATGCGGGGCAGCTCGTGCCTCACTTCAATCCGTACGATGGCACGGGAACAAACCTCATCGGCGAGACCTCCAGCGGGCTGTGCTATCCGGGGCGGATTCTTTGGTGGATTTCCAGCCTGACGGTCGCCCAGCGATTCGCAGTCGTGCTGCTGGTTCACACGCTGATCGCGGCCGCCGGCGCCGCCTACGCCGCCCGGCGGATGGGCTTGAGCCCGGCAGCTCGATGCTTGGCAGCGACGGCTTATGCGCTCGGCGGCGCGGTCTTGTTCCAGCACGTCAATCCGGTCTATCTGATCGGCGCGGCGTGGACTCCTTGGCTTCTTGCCGAGTGCTGGGCGCTGGCGCATCAGAGCGAGCCGTCACTCGAAGCAGAGAGTTCATCAGCACTGGGCACTGGACCGCAACCAAGCATGGCCGTCTGGGTTGGAGCCGCGTCCCTGATGATGCTGGGGGGCGATCCGCAAGCCACCGCCAACGCCGGCATCGTAGCGCTGGTGGCGATCCTTGCGCGGCTGATCACATCGCGATCGTGGCTTTTCTTCGCTCGCCAGCTCGCTTGGCTCGGCTGCGCGGTGCTGCTCGTGGCGGGTCTGACAGCCGTGCAGTCGCTTCCCTCCCGACACTGGCTGGCTCACAGTCTGCGCGTGGCCTCACATCATGCGGCTAACCCAACTGGCGAAGAAGCGATCGACGACGTGCCGCGGCTGCTTCGGCCGCTCGTCGCTAGCGATCGACAAGCGTCATCTGCGCCGGGCGCGGTGGCCGAGCGCAGGCTCGAGGGGAGGTATCGGTTCAGCGTCGCCCCGTGGCATTTGCTGACGCTCGTTTGGGGAACGGCGGGAGGGCACTTCTTGCCTGAGAATACGCGGTGGCTGCAAGTGCTCGCCGCCGAGCCGCAGACGTGGACCGCCTCGCTATCGATCGGACTGTTGCCCGGGCTGTGGGCGCTGGCGAGTTGGACTCGCAGAGAAACGCGCCGCGGCCAGCGCTTCCTCATCGCCGTCGCTGCGCTCGCGGGGCTAGCGATGCTCGGCAACTATGCTCCGGTGTGGCTCCTTCGCCAAGCGTGTCATGCCGTGGGCGCCGACGGATGGAGTCGCAACTTGCCGGGCGATGAAGTGGGTGGCGTGTACTGGATGTTTACCCAAATCGTTCCGGGTTACGCGGCGTTTCGTTATCCGGCCAAGTGGTCGGTGTGGTTTGCGTGCGCTTTGGCATTGTCAGCCGCCACCGCGGTGGATCGTTCCGATGGAAACGTGCGCAAGCTCAGGCGTCTGTGTGCATTCGTAGCAGCGCTGAGCGCGGCTGCGGCGCTGGCAATCGTCGGGCTGTATGCGTTGCCCGGCGGCAAGCACACACAAGTCGCTTTCACTAATTGGCTCGTCGCAGCCCCGCCCGATGGCTGGCTGGGGCGACCCGATGCGCAAGCGGTTCTGCAACTGTGGCTGCAAGGTGCACTGATTGCCGCTGCGATTGCGACCAGCGTTGCGCTTTGCCTGCGATTGCCAAGCCATGCGCCGCGAGTGCGAGCTCTGGTGTTGCTGCTAACGCTGGTGGAACTCGCCTGGGCAGGAAACCACTGGTTGGTAGCGGTCGACCTCGATCGCATCGACGCAAGCGAGCTTGCTCCGCTGGCCGAGAGCGATCGCGCCGCGCGCGATTCGGCGGGCCGCTTGTTCGAGCGACTGTGGTCCAGCACCGCGCGGGCCGACGTCGAATCATGGCAAGTCAAATCGTGGCAAGTCGGGTTCGCCGATCCATCGCAGCCCAAGCGCGAGCATGTCGAGCGCGTTTGCGGTTACCAAATGGTTTACCGGCTCGGCAAGCTGCACTTGCTCGCCCCCGAGCAAGCCAACTTGTCGGCCTTTCTGTCACTGACGCCGCGATCGATTTCGGCAGTCCGCCATCTGCTCGCGCAGGCCGACGATCACCGCGCGGCCAATCCCGAGCTCGACG
>JBQCEI010000116.1:0-4710 GCA_051960375.1 Aureliella sp.
CTTTAGCCTTTAGCCTTTAGCCTTTAGCCTTTACCTGAGGCCTGACGCCTGAAGCCTGACGCCTCCCCTGGCATCCCTCGCAATACAACGTCGCCCGCTGCGCCTGCACGATACGGACGATCTTCGAAGTGCGGCACTTGGGGCACGGCTGGCCGGCTTTGTCGTAGACGCGGTGGTGGTTTTGATAGTTGCCGGCTTGGTTGAGCGCGTTGCGGTAAGTGCCATCGCTCAAGGTCGAGCCCTCGGCCTTGATGGCTGCATTGAGAATTCGCCGCATGTGTTTGTGCAGCAGCTTGTACTGCTCAGCGGTGATCTCGGCGGCGCTGCGCTTGGGATCGATGCCGGCTGCGTGCAGCATTTCCGATGCGTACAGATTGCCGACGCCGGCGACCAGCTTCTGATCGAGCAGCGCTACCTTGATCGGCCGCTTGGTCTGCGAAAGTCGCTCGGCGAACTGAGCGGCAGTGATCCCCAGCGCGTCGGGACCGAGCTTGCCTTCAACCAGCTTCGATTCGACTTCCGCGCGAGGCAGCAGCGCGATCGTTCCCAGTCCGCGGCGATCCCAGAAGATGAGCACGGGCACTTCGGACCCGCGGAGTTTTAAGACCAGCCGCACGTGTTCGGGATCGGGCGGGGCATCGATCGATACCAGCCCGGTCATTTTCGGCTGAAGCGCCAAAGCCCAGCGCTCGGTTTCGATGATCACGCGTTTGCCGATGCGAGAAACGCCGGTGATCCGCTGACCACGCAATCGCCGGTCGAGCTCCGGCAGGGGCGGATCGCAGACGATCGGCCGGTACGTGCACTCCGGATCGACGACCTTGTCGATCACCGCCCCGATCACCGGCCGCACCCCACGGCACATCGTTTCCACTTCGGGAAGTTCAGGCATAAAGAAAGGCTTCAGGCTTCAGGCTTCAGGCTTCAGGCTTCAGGGTACCAGCCCGGGTGGGCTCGGCTTAGGAATGCCGGACCTTTGGTCCTAAGACTCGTGCTCCTGCTCGTGCTCCTGCTTGAGCCTGAAGCCTGACACCTGAAGCCTGATGCCTCGGTTACTTGCTTGGCGTGCCCGGCGGGTCGTCGGCGGCCGGCGCTGGAGCAGGGGCTGCGGGGGTGACAATCGCCTCGGTGGCACCAATCGATGCGGCGGCCACGGCAGCGGCCGCGTCGGCTTCGCGTTTGCGTCGGCGGCGGAGGCGGAACCGACGCGCCTTTTCTGTATCATCGCGCCCGCCGGCCAAAAAGCCATAGTCTTCGAGGTGAACCATCTCGCGCTGCAGGATGCTCAGCGACGTTTGCAGCAGCACGACTGCCATTGGGCCGACCACGATGCCGATCGGGCCGAGAGCTTGCACGCCCCCCAAGACGCTCAGCAGGGCCAGCAGCGGATGCAGTTGCGACTGGCCGTGCAGCACGCCGGCTTTAACGAAGTTGTCCACCGTGCCGACCACCAGCACGCCCCATAAGGCCAGAGCAACGGCGGCGAAGACATGGTTCTCGTAAAAGGCCAGATACAGACAGGACGGGATCCAAACGATGGCCGGTCCGACGAAAGGGACCATCGCGAACATGGTCGTCAACAGAATCAACAGCGCCAGGCTGGGCAAGCCGGCGACGTAGTAGCCAAGCCCCGCGACTGCCCCTTGAGTGATCGCCGAAAACACGGTCGCCAGCACCACGGCGCGACTGACGCGGTCGAACTCCATCAGCAGTTCCGCTTCGTAGCGATCGTCCAGCGGAATCAGAGCCATCATCGTGGCCACCATTCCCGGTCCGTCATACAGAAAGAAGAACACGCACACGATCAGGATCGCGCAGCCGATGATGACGCGGAGCACAAAGCCGACCGTGGCGCTGGTGATCGACAGCAAGCGCGGCTGGAGGTATTCAGCGATCTGCTGGGTCGTCGCCCCGATCTGCTTGCGAGTGGGATTGGCCAGATCCTTCAGCGCCGCCAAGTAAGGACCGCCCAAGATTTCAGCCCGGATCGGCCGAAACTGCGACGAGAGCACCGTTGCATCGTCTTCGAAACTGAATTCTCCTTCGCGGAGGCTGCCGAAGTTACGAGCTTGATCAGCCAACTTGGAGAGGGCTTGGTCGAGGTCCGGATGCAATTGGGAGACGTCGTCGGCTTGAATCCGCAGTCTGAGATCCTCCAAAGCGTCGGCCAGTTTCGCGCCCAACATCCGCAGTTCTTCGTTGCGGATCACGCCGGTTCCGCCGTCGATCGAACCGCTGATCGCAGCTGGACTGCTGCTGTCGGCGCGTGCAGCCCGCGTGCGCAGGTTTTCCAGCTCATCCTGGATACGCCTTAGCTCGGGCTCGTAGTCGAGCGTCAGGCCGAGCTGGTTGCGGAGTTTGCCGAGGGCCACCTCGACGCTGCCGGCGTTGAAGTCCTGGATTAGCCCCACGCCCTGCAAAGCGGCCGCGCTGGTGACCAGCCCGAACGGGACGAGCACGCACAGCATGATCAGCAGGGTCGTCGTCGCTGCCGCTAGCTTCGGCCGGTTGCCCGTCTTGTGCAGCACATACAGGTGCAGCGGCCGAAAGACGACGACCAGCACCGCCGCCAAGAAGACGGGCACGAAGAAGCCCACCATGACCCTATAGAACAAAAGCCCGATCACCACGATGACCGCGATGAGGGCTATCAGTGACATCAATCTCGACATGAGCGTTTCCGTAAGCGATCAGTGGCCATGCACGAGCTCATTTATACACGAAAGAGGCTAGAAGCTAGAGGCTAGAAGCGAGAAGGCTGAATCAAGAAGGGCCCGTGCGTCCGCCCTCGTTCCCAGGCTCCGCCTGGGAACGCACTGTCTTCGAGGCTCCGCCTCGCCAGGGCAGCGCCCAAGCCCAACCAGTAGTTAAGGCGGCTCCGCGTCCAGGCACGTACCGAGCAGGCCCGGCTTCTCGCCGGGTTCTGCGAGGCAGAGCCTCGAAGACAGTGCGTTACCAGGCAGAGCCTGGTAACGAGATGTGTTTTTCTCGCTTCTAGCTACTAGCTTCTAGCATCTCTCTTGGCGAATCCCCCCGCAGTCCCTAAGCTAACGCGCCTGTTTTGTCCTCTTACTGAACCGGTTGCACCGACTGCGAATTGAAACTCCTGCTGAAAAGCCGCTCTGTCCGCTGGGCAGCTCAACTTGTTGCGTTGGTGCTGGTCGTGTGGGGCATCGCGCATACCGGTCGTCAAGCGGCCGATCAGCTGGCTGGTCAGCAAGTGCAGCTCCAGGAGCAAGCTAGCGAGTTGGAAAGTCAGGCGGCGACCGCGTCGCCGGCCGAGCGCCGCGAGCTGCAGGCCCGCGCCGCTCAACAGCGAACACACGCCGGGGCTTTCTGGAAAGCGTCGCCAGCTTGGCTCGGCGCAGCCGCTTTGGCTTATGCGCTGGGCATGGTGCCGGCGGGCTGGTTTTGGCGAGCCTGCCTCTTGCGGCTCGGTCAGCCCGCGCCGCTGCTGCTGACTCTCTATTCGTATTTCCTGGGTCATCTTGGCAAATATTTCCCGGGCAAGGCGATGGTGATCATCCTCCGTATCGCCGTGCTGGCGCCGCTGGGGGCGCTGAAAGTCGCGACCGCGCTGACGATCTTCATGGAGACGCTGACGATGATGGCGGTCGGCAGCGCCGCGGCCGCGCTGAGCTTGCTATGGCTGGGTCTTGATTGGCGATGGACAGTGCTGGCCTGCGGGCTGATGCTAATGACTTCGCTGGCCACGCTGCCGCCGCTGCTGCGCGAAGTGCTCAAGCGCACGCAGCGCAAGGTCGAACCAGCGCTGCTGAAAAGCTGGCTGCGCCGCATCGACTGGGGCTTGCTTGGCCGAGGCTGGCTGGCGATGACTCTCACTTGGATCTGCTACGGGGCCAGTTTGTACTGCGTGCTTCGGGCTAGTCCAGCCGCTCAGTTCGCCGCGGTCCATCCGTTGTCGATCGCGCTCAGTTCGCTCGGGGCGTGCGCGATGGCGGTCGTGCTCGGCTTCGTTTCCTTTGTGCCCGGAGGAGCCGGAGTGCGCGAAGTCGTCCTCTCGACCATGCTGACGCCGATCGTCGGGCCGGTCGCGGCGCTGGCCGCTGCGGTTTGGCTGCGCATCGTTTGGCTGGTGACCGAGCTACTTGCCGCCGCCGGGCTGCGCTTGGCATGCGCTGTTAGCGAGAACCATTTTTACCGCGGAGGACGCGGAGAGCGCGGAGCA
Source organism: Aureliella sp. (assembly GCA_051960375.1). Lineage (GTDB taxonomy): Bacteria > Planctomycetota > Planctomycetia > Pirellulales > Pirellulaceae > Aureliella. The sequence goes on from JBQCEI010000116.1 coordinate 4,190, forward strand.
TCCTCCGCGTCCTCCGCGGTAAAAAACGAACCCGACGGCCATTGGCTGGGCGATTAAGATAGAGACGGCGTAAGAAACGCTTGAGGGAACTTTACCAGCGCACATGACGCTCAATTGGGGGGCGGATGCTTTCGATTGTCGTACCGGTATATAACGAACGCGAATCGCTCGGCGAACTTGTGCGCCGCATTGAATCCGTAACGCAGAGACAAAACTACGCGGTCGAGGTCTATCTGGTCGACGATGGATCGAGCGACGGCTCATGGCAGCGGATCGTCGAGCTGGCGAGCCAGTCGAGCAGTACGCCGCACTGCGTCGTGCGCGGCTTGAAACTGCGACGGAATTTCGGCAAAGCGGCCGCCCTGGCCGCCGGCTTCGATCACGCTCGCGGCGAGCGAGTGATCACGATGGATGCCGATTTGCAGGACGATCCCGTGGAGATTCCGGCTCTGCTGGCCAAGCTCGATGAAGGCTTCGACGTCGTGACCGGCTGGAAACAAAAGCGGCACGATCCGTGGCAC
>JBQCEI010000117.1:0-6587 GCA_051960375.1 Aureliella sp.
ACGCGTGCCGCTGGCGAGGTTTTTGTTTTCGCCGCCCAGCGCTTTGACGACCACCTGGCCGAGCCCGTAAAGCGCATTGATCACATTGAAGAGACTCGACAGCGCGGCTACGTTTCCGGGAACGCCGCCGAGCAACCGTCGGGTCATTTCAGCGAGCGACTTGCCGTCGTGGCGCACCGAAGCGGCCAGGACCATCATGTCTTGCACCGCTCCGGCGAGGCAGACTCCGATCACCAGCCACAGCAAGCCCGGCATGTAACCGAACTGAATGGCCAGCACCGGTCCGATTAGCGGGCCGGCGCCGGAGATGGCGGCAAAGTGATGGCCGAAGAGCACGCCGCGGTTGGTCGGATGGTAGTTCTGGCCATCGTAATGCACATGCGCCGGGGTTTTGCGCGAATCGTCCAGCCCCATGACGCGCCGCGCCAAGAACAGGCTGTAAAAGCGGTACGACACCGCCATCGCGGCCAAGACACCCAGGATCAAGGGAAGAGCGTGCATCGACGGTGCGCCTTTCTTCAGGCTTCAGGCTTCAGGCTTCAGGCTTCAGGGGCGGTTCGTGCGGCAAACTATTTGTAACCCGACGCGTAAGCGAGGGACGAACCCGTCGGGAAGGCCTGCCTTGAACTTCTTTACCGCAGCAGAGCATACATTCGCCATCGCCACTCCGAAACCTGCAATTCTTGTAACCCGACGCGTAAGTGAGAGACGAACCTGCCATAAAGCCAAACCTTGCTTCTGAAGCCTGAGGCCTGAGGCCTGAGGCCTGAGGCCTGACCTAGGTCCCGATCTCGGCGCTCCGGTCATCGGGGAACATGTCTTTGAGCGAGTCGGGTACGTTCTGCAAAAATGTCTCGCGGTCGTCCGCCCCCAGGCGATCGCGGCTGGAAGTCGCCTGTTCGATGGCCAGTTTGAACTGGGCTTCGTCGCCGGCGTCCTGCCAGAGGGCGGCCAGTTCCAGCCACGCCAAGGCCTTCACGAGGCCATCCATTTCATTGAAATTGATTATTTGCTGCAAGAGCGCTATGGCCGCATTGCGGTCTTTTTCGTCGTCCTGCTGGCGAAGCTGTCGAGCGATTTGCAGCCAAGCCTTACCGGCATACAGGCGGTTGCTGGCGGACGCTTCGGGCGGAAAGAAGTGCGGCACCGCTTCCCAGAGATAGCGGTTGCGATAATTCTGGCTCAGCAGCGCCAACCGATATTGATCCTCGACAGAGGGTTGCCGGGCGACGCCGAAGAACATGTTTTGGCTGTTGCCAAACAGCGATGGACGCGGATGCGCCTGCGCGTACAAGCCGCCCACTGCTCCGGCGATCAAGCCGAGCACGACGATCGCCCCGGCCAATAGCCAGCGATGGTAGCGAAGCGTCCGCAAGCGATTGAGCTGCGACTGCAGCTTCAATGTCGCCGGTAGCGGAGCCGCGCCGTTGTGTCGCTCGGCGCCGGGCAGCGGGATCGTCTGTTCGGGCCAGTGCTCAGCCAAACTGCCGCTGCGTTCGGAGCGCATGAACTCGAGCACTTCGTCGGGACCGGCAAAGCGCCGCTGCGGTTCCTTAGCCAGCAGGCGTTCGACCAGTTGAGCGAGCGCCTTGGGCACATCGGGGCGGAGCTCGCGCAGGTTCGGCGGCTGGGCTTGCACGTGTTGCATGGCCAGAGCCAGCGGCGTCTCACCGGAAAACGGCGGCTTGCCAGCGAGCATGTGATACAGCGTCACGCCGAGCGAATACAAATCGCTGCGCACGTCGACTTCGCCGTTCTGCAACTGCTCGGGACTCATATACATCGGTGTGCCGAGCGTCGTCCCGGCTCGCGTCAGCTTCGGATCGTCATGCAGCAGGCGAGCCAGTCCGAAGTCGGTCACCTTCACGTCGCCGTCGCTGTTGAGCAGGATGTTTTCCGGCTTGATGTCGCGGTGCACGATGCCCGCTGAAGAAGATTTTTTGAGAGCGGCCAGCGTTTGCAAGAGCACGCTGAGTGCGACGCGAACCGACAGCGCGCCGTTCTGTTCGAGGTACTGCCGCAGGTTCGTGCCGGCGACATACTCCTGGGCAATGTAGCGCACCAGGCCGTGCCCGGGCAATTCGTCTTGGCCGACATCGTAGACCTGGACGATGTTCGGGTGGACGAGCGAAGCGGCCGCGCGGGCTTCTTGCATGAAGCGCTGCAGATTCGACTGGTCGCCAGCCAGCGATGGCCGCAGCACTTTGACCGCAGCCGGCCGATGCAAGCCTTCGTGCATGCCGAAATAGACGTCGGCCATCCCGCCGCGGCCGAGCATGCGGAGGATCGTGTACTGACCGAGACGATCTCCCTCTTTGAGGTCGCCTACCGTCGAATCGCTTTTGCGGGCTTCGTTCATGAGGTTGAGCGACTCCCGGACAAACGCTGTTTGGCCGCTTTGGCCAGCTCGATCATCTCCTCGACCGACAATTGTTCGGCGCGCGAATCGGCCGACAGCTTCAGCTCGGCCATCAGTTCATCGACGGCCGCTTTATCGAGCTGGTCCTTCAGAGCGCTCACCAGCGCGCTGCGCAGGAACTTGCGGCGATGCAGGAATACCGAGCGCACGAACTCGTGAAAGAACTCGACATCGCCGATGCGATCGCGGAGCACTTTCTGCGGACGGATGTCGACGATCGCCGAATCGACCTTCGGCCGCGGCCATAACACTTTCGGCGACATGATGCGCACGATATCGGCTTTGGCTTGCGATTGAATCCAGATACTCAGCGAGCCGTAATCTTTCGTGCGCGGCTGGGCCACGATCCGCTCGGCCAGCTCTTTCTGAATCGTCGCCACGATGCGCACCGGCCACGGCTCGACGCTCAGGAAGTTGGAGATGATCGGCGTGGCGACGTTGTACGGAAGATTGGCAACAAGCTTCAGACGACCGCCCGGAACCGCGGCGAGCTTTTCGTGCAACATCTGGATTACTTCTGGAGCGAACCGATGTTTGTTCTTGAGCGCATCGAGTTCGAGCAGCGTGACGTTATCGAAGCCTTCGAGTTCCGCACGGGCCAGCGGCGCGACGTGCGAATCGATCTCGACGGTGACCACTTGTCCGGCCGACTCGGCGAGGAACTTCGTCAGCGAGCCCAAGCCGGTGCCGACTTCGAGAACCACGTCGCGCTTGCTGAGCTGGGCCGACTTGGCGATGAGCTCGACGAGGTTGATGTCGATCAGGAAGTTTTGTCCGAAGCGCGTCTTGGGTTTGATGCCGACGCTTTCGAGACGATGAGCCAAATAGGAGAGAGTGTGACGCTGCGACATCGTGCTTAGCCTTCTCCTGCCAGGCAGGCGGTCTCGAGCTGCCGCTGGACATACTTGGCCAACATATCGGTCTCCAGGTTGACGGCGTCGCCGGGTGTGAGCCGGCCGAGCGTGGTGACCTGGAGCGTATGAGGAATCAAAGCCACGGAGAACTCGCTATCGCTGACGTCGACCACGGTCAAACTGGTGCCATCCACGGCGATCGAGCCCTTCGAGACGACCTGCCGCATCAGCGCCGGCGGCGCGCTGAAAAAAATCTTCGACCACTCGTCGTCATCGGTGCGGCTGGCGACCGTGCCGACTGCGTCGATGTGCCCCGAGACCAGATGCCCGCCGATGCGATCGCCCAGCTGCATGGCGCGTTCGCAATTGACCAGCGAGCCGACGGCCAGCCGCCCGAGGGTCGTGCGCGAAAGCGTTTCCTCGCCCGCCTGAAAAACCATCCGCTGGGCGTCGAGTTCTACGATCGTCAGACAGCACCCGTTCAGAGCGATGCTATCGCCCAAGCGGCAATCGTCGAATTCTCGCGGACGCTCGAGCGCGAGCCTTCGGCCGGCAGCTTCCGAGACGATTTCGCGCACCGTCGCTTGGGTTTCGACCAGTCCAGTAAACATCAGACAATTTCATTCAGGGGAAGGCAGGAGGCCACTAGTCGCTTTGGGCAGCTTGGCACAAAATAGCGACCCAACGACATATTGTAGGAACGTCGACAACTTTTTGGGACCAGTTAAGGAACGCCAGATGAGCATTATTCAGTCAGTTATCGGCCGTCAAATCCTCGACAGCCGCGGCAACCCAACCGTTGAGGTCGAGGTCGAATTGATGGATGGTTCGCTCGGCCGCGCTGCCGTTCCCAGCGGTGCCAGCACCGGCGCCCACGAGGCCTGGGAGCTTCGCGACGGCGACAAGTCGGTCTTCATGGGCAAGGGGGTCACACAAGCGGTCGAGAACGTCAACAACGAGATCTGCGACGCGCTGATCGGCCTGGACGCCATCGAGCAGCGGCAGATCGACCGCGTGATGTGCGAACTGGACGGCACGCCCAACAAAAAGCGACTCGGCGCCAACGCGATCCTCGGCGCTTCGCTGGCCGTCGCCCGGGCCGCTGCTCAATTTACCCAGTTGCCGCTGTACCGCTACCTCGGCGGCGCGGGGGCTCACATCCTGCCCGCTCCGATGATGAACATCGTCAACGGTGGCCAGCACGCCGACAACTCGGTCGACGTGCAGGAATTCATGGTCATGCCGCTGGGCTTCGAACGCTTCAGCGACGCGCTCCGCGCAGGCACCGAAATCTTCCACAATCTCAAGAAGGTGCTCAGCAGCCGCAAGCTCAACACGGCCGTCGGCGACGAAGGTGGCTTCGCTCCCGACCTGGGCAGCAACCAAGAAGCCCTCGACTTGATCATGGAAGCGATCGACAAGGCCGGCTACAAAGCGGGCGAACAGGTCTGGATCGCTCTCGACGTGGCGGCGACCGAGTTCTACGACGCCGGCAAAAAGACCTACACGATCGACAACAAAAAGCTCTCCGGCCCCGAGATGGTCAACTTCCTGGCCGACTGGGTGGCCAAGTACCCGATCTGCTCGATCGAAGACGGCTGCTCGGAAGACGACTGGGAGAGCTGGAAACTGCTGACCGAGAAGCTCGGCAACAAAGTGCAACTGGTTGGCGACGACTTGTTCGTTACCAACGTCGAGCGTCTGCAACGCGGTATCGATCAAGGGATCGCCAACAGCATCCTGATCAAGGTCAACCAGATCGGAACGCTGACCGAAACGATCGAAGCGATTCAGCTCGCGATGCGCAACGGCTACACCTCGATCTCGAGCCATCGCAGCGGGGAGACCGAAGATTCGACGATCGCCGACCTGGCCGTGGGCCTGTCGACCGGCCAGATCAAAACCGGTTCGGCTTCCCGCAGCGACCGCATGGCCAAGTACAACCAACTGCTCCGCATCGAAGAACAACTCGGCGACGACGCGGTGTATGGCGGACTGATGTTCAAGACCAAGAAGTAGTTTGCCCTTTCTCCGCGTCTCCGCGGTAAAACCGTTTTTACCGCGGAGGACGCAGAGAGCGCGGAGGAAAATCGTTAGTCGAGCAAGTCGAGGGCGGCGGCGACGAAGGTTTTTACGCCGGTGGGAATCGCCTCGTCAGCGTCAGGATAGAAGTGGGGCGAATGCAGCGAGGGCGGCGTTTGCCCCAGCTCGCGGTAGCGATCGAGCCGCTTCTGCGAAACCGCTCCGAGGCGATACATGCAGATCGGCACGCCGGCCAAACCGTACTGGCTGAAATCTTCGCCTCCCATCACCGGCTCCATGTCGAGCACGTTCTCTTCGCCGATCGCCTCTTGGAACACTTTGGTCAGCCGCTCGGTGAGCTCTTTATCGTTCTCGAGAGCTGGTGTGCCTTCCGAGACGCGCACCGTGGGCTCCGGCGCGCCGTAGGCTTCGGCGATCGCTTTGGCGCGGCGCTTGATCGAGCTGAGAATCTTCTTGCGGACTTCGGCGGTGTAGCTGCGCACCGTAATCTGCAAGTCGCAGCTGTCGCCGATGATGTTGTGCTTGGTGCCGCCGTGGATCGAACCGACTGTCACCACCGCAGGTTCGATCGGTTTGATTTCGCGCGACACGATCGTTTGCAGCGACATCACTAGCTCGGCCGCTTGAACCACCGGATCGATCGTCGTGCTGGGCTCGGCGCCGTGACCGCCGCGGCCGACGATGTGAATGTCGACCGAATCGACGTTGGCCAGTGAGTAACCGGGTCGCAGCGCCACTTTGCCCGTCGGCGTCGCCGCTTCGACGTGCAGCGCGACAGCGTAGTCGGGCCGCGGAAAGCGAGTAAAGAGTCCGTCTTCGAGCATCGCTTTAGCCCCTGAGCCGCGCTCTTCGGCGGGCTGGCCGATCAGCACGAGAGTTCCATGCCACTGGTCGCGATGGCTGGCCAAATACCGCGCCGCGCCGATCACGCTGCTCATGTGCACGTCGTGACCGCAGGCATGCATGACGCCCGAGCTGGTGCCGGCATCGGTCTTCACCGTTTGCTTGGAGGCAAACGGCAGTCCGGTCTGTTCGGTCACCGGCAGCGCATCGAGGTCGGTGCGAAGCATCAGGGTCGCTCCTTCGCCGTTCTTGAGCACCGCCACGACGCCATGGCCGCCGACGTCTTTAGTGACTGTAAAGCCAGCGTCGCTCCACTGCTTGGCCACATAGTCGGCCGTCTCGGCTTCCTGGAAGGAGACCTCGGGGTGCGTGTGCAGCCAGTGATAGTCCTCCAGGAGCCGCGGCAGCGCATCTTTGACCCACGAGTC
>JBQCEI010000118.1:0-11448 GCA_051960375.1 Aureliella sp.
GATCTCAGGACTCTCCCCGGAACAAGTGGAACGAATTCTCGGGTTCAGCAACTTTGAGTCTCCGCGGGAAATGGAGCGCAAGCCGCGCACCGAGTCGGCAGGTTTTCAACTGAGGGAACTCTACTCAAAGGAAGAGCTCGAAAAGTACTGGTGGAATCCCTCGCGCTGGCCCGAAAACTTGCAGCCGCGCGTTGTGCACCCATTTCATGCATGGGTCTATGACGAGGACTTTATTCCGCGCGAGGTCGTGCGACTGGGTTTGGTCGAGCCCGGCCAAGACAATCCGCTCATCACCAACAACGACACCATCCCGGTCATGTTGGCTATGGATAGCGTTCACCTGGGATACTCGAGCTTTGAGCCCGAATTCGCCCAGCTGGTCCGGCAAGGGCGAGCGGACCGCGCGACTTGGCTGGCGATTTTTGAATCGATCGAATATCAGGCCAAGCGAGGCCAGTTCCTGCCCAGCTGCGTCGCCGATACGCTGCGCCGCCTCGAACTGACCCCTGAAGAGATCGGGATGCCAGGATATGGCGCCAGCCAACATCGGGCGGCCGGAAGCTAAACCGCGCCGCTGAAAAAGAGTCGATGTTGGCGCGTCCACCATCGGCCGCCCAGCAGTGGCGACTGGGATGCAGCACAAAAGCGGACGCTATCGCGCGCGCCGCTAAACCCACCGCCACCTGCCCTGCGTTTTCGCGCTTACATCTGCCGGCACCTCGAGATCGTCTAAGACTCGGTTCTTCCAGCAGATGACCGATCGGCCGCTTAGCCGGCCATTGGCACGAACTCGTATTCTCTGCCGCGCAGGTACTGTCCAAAGTACTGCTTCTCGGCTTCTGACATAGCGCTTCCTCTGAGCTGCCAAGGCTCGTAATGCGGAGTGTACATGCGTTTGTAGTAGGGATATCCAGTGCGGTCGAGCTGTGCGAAATCGTGCATGCACAGCACGGCCGGATTGCCACGCACGGCCGCGTACTCGCGCGAATCGGAACAGCGCATGCAACCGAGCAAGCGTTCGTACAATTTGGCGTGCCGGGGATGAACGGCCAGCAGCAACCGATCGATCTTGCGATCGCGAGCCACTTGCAGCAGCAGGCTGATGCCGTGCAGGAAGGTTTCAAAGCGTCCACGTTCGTCGGCGCCATCGAAGTCGTTGGCCAGACAAGAAACTTCCGCCAAGCGTAAGCCCTCGGCTCGCATGCCAGCCACCTCTTCGCTGAAGAGCGACTCGAGCGGCAGCCCGTATTCGCCGTCGCCCACTAGCGACACGGTGAAGACGACTCGCGGGCCGCGCTTGCCGACCAGGATGTCGGTCGTTTCAGCCAGGTGCTGCCGCAGGACGCGCAAGCGGGCTTGGCTCTCTTGGGCCAGACCGGTCCGACTGTAGATTCGCTGAACCAGTTGCAACGCGTGCTCACGCTCGGTGCGACAATCGGAAACTTTCATCATCAGCGGAGCTGCTAGATCAAGACGTCGCACCGTTTCAGGGCACTGGCCTGTGGGATCTTCAAAACCGAGCAATCGAGCAGAGCCCTCCTGCACCGAGGCCGGCTTACGAGACGCGGTGAGCATACGTTCCCTCCAACTGTTTTGCGAAAACCTCGATTCGTCACCATTCGAAGGCGGCATACCGTGACGATCGAAGGCGACGAGCCGCTGGGCGCATGCGGCTCGTAAAGGCTCCGTAAAAACGAACCGTCCCACATTCCCTTTTTTCGGGCAGGCGAGAGAGTTCGATTCACCGTTTCCGTTTGCTATCGCATACGAAAACAGCGGACTTCCACCTAGAGCCTTGTCTTTCCAGCAAGTTGGTAGCTCAGATTCCCCGCCGCTTGGCTGGGAGTCTATTGCTTCGCGCGGCTCGCCGAGAGAGCCGCTCGCTTCGAGGGAGATAATCTTGCTGGTGCGTAGAGAGAAGCATTATTCGAGCGTTGGAACGTTGTTTGCTACAGAAAGAGTTGGCTGCCAATCGATCTAGCCAAGTAGGCCTTCCAGCCCCCGAAGCAGAGAGTCGCTTACACAAACGGCTTCGGGTCGGGATTACCTCTGCGTCACATGGTAGCGGTTTGATGTAGTTTGACAACTAATTGACTTCTGCCCGCCTGGACGGACTTCCACCATATCGCACGCCGTCGGCGCTCTCTCTAGCGCGCGGCAGCGTGCCTTCTGCGCGTGCGCTCGCGATGCGCCTGGGAACATCATTTCCCAGGTTTTCCTTAATCTGTCCAGATCGAATCGACACGTTCTCTCTCTCGCTCTACGCGCAGGCTACAACAGCCAGCGAAACGAGGCAGCCTCGGCGAGAGAAACAGTCCGCAGATGATTCGGTAAAATGGGCCGCATTTTTTCAGAGATTGCAGCCGAGACGATGGACACTGCAATAGTCGAGCTCTTTGCAGGCGGGCTACTATCAATTCGTTATCGCGATGCATAGCTGAGCGTGGCTGCGGGCATAGGAACGTCGTAGAGCCATGTCTTGCGGGAAAGCACTGCAAACGTCCACTGGTTGATCAGAGAGCATGAGCTCTCCTGTCGCCCGCGCCGTCAGTGACGCACCCGCTCCCCAGACCGCTTAGCAATTCAACTGCGGGCGACTCTCATAGTGTCTTGGTGGTTCGTTATCGTGGCCACCGCACAGACACAGAGGCACGAAAGCGCCGGGTTACGTGGACAGCGGCTCCCCGGCAGCGACTGTCGACTCGCTAGCGGCAGCAGCGGGAGCCGACGCATCGAGCTCGGCGTTGTTGAACTGGATGAGAGTGACATCCAGGAAGCCTTGAAAGTACCGCGCGCTCTCGTCGTCGAAGGCGCGAGTCCGCAGGGCTTCCGCCGGATACGGATCTCGGGCGAAAGCGTTATAGTGCTTCGTGCCGTGCTCTTTGGTTAGATCCAACAGCAGGGCGACCGCTGGGCGATTGGCGACATACTCGCAGTAAGCCAGGCCGCCGATATCTTCGAAACCGAGCAAGCGGCGATAGAAGTTGGCATGCCGTGGATGTACGGCGACGACGAGCGTATCGTAGCCGCGGTACCGCGCGGTTTGCACGAGCAATTTCGTCAACCCGTTGAAGGCAGGATTGAATCGCATTCCATCGGCTCGGCGATCGGCAAAACAACCGACTTCGGCGACGCGCTTGCCGCATGTCCGAAGCTGCTGGACCTGATCGCCGTACATCGACTCCATCGGCAAGCCGAGCTGGCCGTCGGCGATCAGCGATATGGTCATGAAAACTTCTTGCCGCGCCTTGGCCACGAACACTTCGGTCGTGTCGAGCAGGTGATAAGGGGTGACGCGGATGCCCGAGGGATTGCGAACGGCCAACCCCGACCTCACGTAGGATGCATACAGCAGCCGCAAACCGGCTTCGAAATCATCGCGCGTCCGGGCGATCTCATACGTGATCGGGTTGGGATCGGAATCGGTTCGACGATCGGCAGTAGAAACGCACATCGCTTGAGCTCGAGAAGATGAGGAATCAGCGCTCATAGTCCATGCGCGGAATGAGTCTTCCGTCGTTGGACTATAGGTCACGCGGAGAGAGGTTCTTCACCTCTTGCCCGACTGGGCTGATGCGGGCACTCAAAGACGAGTGCAGGCGTTGAGCGGCGATAGGGTTATGCCGGTTATTGGGCCGCTTCAAAGAGTGCTACCGGAGCGCGGCTTACGGGATCCCGCGAACGATGCTGGGGCCGAGCGTGCGGCTGATTGGCACCGGCAATTTTTGCCACATGCGAACGAGCAGCTTTTTGCCCCCCGCGTCGGGGCGCATGTCTTCAGCGGAACCTTTGCGCACGTAGTATTGCCAAGTGGCCGGATGCGGCACTGCTCCCCACTGGGCTTTGAACTTGTACGTGCCGCTGCCTTCGCTGCTTCTGCCGAAGTCGAACGTGTGGCTGCCGCGCTCGATCGCTCGAGCCAGCAGATTGCGATACATCCACATGTTGGCGCTGGTGAAGTTGTAGCTCCGCAGGCTGCTGGCGCTCGGCACTTCGGTGACGCCCCGGCGATGGACGAGCAAGCCGGCCGCAATCGCTCGAGCGTCCTTCTCCACGACGCACAGTTCCGCCGAATCGGGAAAGGCCGCCAGAATCGCTTCAAAGAGTCCGCGCGAGAAGACGGGCGTTCCCAAGTCGCGCATGTTGATCGCGAACACGTCGTAGAACTTGGGCAACAGTTCTGCGCCGCCCCAGCGGATCGACAAACCGTGCTCTTTCGATTTTTTGATCTGGCTCCGCAGTTTCGACTTGAACGATCGCTCGAGGGCTTCATCCGAATCGGGCAACGGCAAACGCATGTGGACCTTGTCGGTCCGGCTGGCCCCCAGTTGCGGATGCTCGACCGGCACTTCGTGGCGCAGCTCGAGATAGCGCACGCGGTGCTGATCAGCCAATTGGCATGCGCGCGTGACGAGCTGCTGGGCCGCTTCGTCGCTCGCTGCCCAAACACCGCCCGTATTGACATAAGGCAAGCTGACCAAAAAGCGTCCGAACCAGGGGCTCTTCACCAGCACCAGCGGCAACGCGCCATCGACCTCGCCGCCAGCCGCTTTGTGCGTCAGCAAAAAAGCGGTGTGCTTCAGCCCGGCACTGATCGCTTTCAGCCACGGTTGCTCGTGCGCATTGAGCTGCGGATAAACGGCAGCAGCCGGCAATGCCGGCCAAGGAGAATCCGCTTGCAAAAAGACTTCTACCGCCATGAATCGATGCCAACGCTGCGCCAGTGACCAACCGCCCAGAATGTGAGCATCGCATTATAGCCTCGCGCTGGAAAACGTCGCGAAGAGATCCAGGCGGGCGTGCATCAAGGCCGCTCTTGTAACCCGACGCGTAAGTTTTGAAGCCAGCGCGTTTGAGCTTTTCTGTGTGGCACTGGCTTTGCCAGTGGCTCTTTTTTCGAAGTTTGTGGCGTTCATGAGCTCGGCCGCTCTCCGATGGCGGACTATGTTGCAAACCTTTTCCGTGGACGTTGAATTGGCATTGGAACGCTTACCGGGCCTTCTAACGCTTGAAACTTCGAAGCAGAAGACACTGGCATAGCCAGTGCCACACCGAGAAATGCGCTGGCTTCAAAACTTACGCGTCGGGTTACAAGAAGAGCCTCACGCCAGAATCTCTTCAATGACCTTGGCCGGTTCCACGCCGGTCAACTTGGCGTCGAGGCCTTGGAACTTGAAGGTGAAGGCTTCGTGGTCGATGCCGAGTAGATGGAGCATCGTGGCGTGGAGGTCGTGGACGGTGGTGACTTTCTCACTCGCGGCATAGCCCAGTTCGTCGGTCGCGCCGTAGACCAAGCCGCGCTCGATCCCAGCGCCAGCCAACCAGATCGTCATGGCTTTGTTGTGATGATCGCGGCCGACGGGTCCTTTGTTGGCTTGCTTCATCGGCGTGCGACCGAACTCGCCGGTCCATACGACCAGCGTATCGTTGAACATGCCGCGCTGTTTCAGATCGGTGATCAGCGCCGCACACGCGCGATCGACCTCCTTGGCACGCAGTGGCAACTCCTCGCGCAGCAAACTGTGGTGGTCCCAATCGCGATGATAGAGCTGGATGAAGCGCGTGCCGCGTTCGGCCAGGCGGCGTGCCAGCAAGCAGTTAGCAGCGAACGAGCCATCGCCCGGCTCGCAGCCATACATCTCGAGCGTCTTGGCGCCTTCGCTGCGGATATCGACCAGGTCGGGCACGCTGGCCTGCATCTTGAAAGCCATCTCGTACTGCGCGATGCGCGTGGCGATCTCGGGATCGCCGACAGTCCGGTCATGCTGCAGGTTGAGCGCATTGATCGCGGCCACGTCGCCACCCTGGCGCTCGCGGCTAATGCCCGCTGGGTTGCCAAGGTACAGCACCGGATCGCCTTGCGAGCGCAGCTGCACCCCTTGGTACTTCGACGGGAGAAAACCGCTGCTCCACTGCCGGGCGGCGATCGGCTGAGGCGAACGTCCCTTGCCGGTCGAGACCAGCACGACGAAGCCGGGCAAATCCTCCGCTTCGCTTCCCAGCCCGTAGGTGATCCACGAACCCATGCTCGGCCGGCCTGCGATCTGCGAACCGGTGTTCATGAACATGTGCGCCGGATCGTGGTTGATCGCGTCGGTCGTCATCGACTTGACGATGCAAATGTCGTCGACGATCGAACCGATGTGAGGCAGCAATTCCGAGAGCTCGGCTTTGTTTTTGCCAAACCGATGGAATTTGAATTGCGGTCCCTGGCAAATGAGCGCTTGGCCTTGCAACTGCGCGAGCTGCTGCCCCTTGGTGAACGACTCGGGCATCGGCTTGCCGTCCATCTCGGCCAGCTTGGGCTTGTGGTCGAAGAGCTCCAGCTGCGATGGTCCGCCGGCCATCGTCAACCAGATGACGCGTTTGGCTTTCTGAGGCAGCGGCAGCGTCTCGAGCACGCCGCGAGCGGTACGCGGCTGCGTAGCTTCAGCGGCCCTTGCCAGGTTCGGTCGGAGCAGCGAGGCCAGCGCAACGGCGCCGAGCCCTCGCGATGCTTTGCCGAGGAACGCTTGTCGAGTCAGCAGAGTTTGAGCAAATGAAGACATGGCTTAAGACCGTGTGATGGTTTCATGGAGATTGAGCAGTACGCGAGCTACGTGCGTCCACGCAGCCACTTCGGCTTTATCGAGCTCGTTCGATACAGGAGCCAAGCCGACTTTCACGAGTTCCTCGGCGGCGTGAGCGTCGGTGCGATAAGCGGCCAGTCGCTCCTCGAGCAGCGGCATCAGCGTCTCGCGTTCCTTGGCCGTCGGGTCGCGCTGCAGCACTTCTTGCCAGGCCCACGCTAGTCGCTCTGCGTTGTCACCGTGGCACTCAGTCAAGATGCGGGCCGCGAATACGCGAGCCGCTTCGACGTACGTCGGATCGTTCAGCAGCACGAGCGCCTGTTGCGGAATGTTCGAGCGATTGCGTTCGGCGCAGCACTCCTCGCGGCTCGGCGCGTCGAACGCGAGCAAACTCGGATGCAAGAACGTTCGTTGCCACCAGGTATAGATGCCGCGTCGATATTGAGCCGGGCCGCGATCAGCATCGTAGGTTCGCGTTGGGAAGTTGAGGTTCTCCCAGTAGCCATCGGGCTGATACGGTTTGACGCTCGGGCCGCCGATCTTTCGCACGAGCAGTCCGGAAACCGCCAAGGCGTTGTCGCGCACCAGCTCGGCATCCAAACGGAAAGGACTCTGGCGAGCCACTTCGCGATTGTACGGATCGGCCGTCATCTGTTCGGGCGTAGCCGTTGAGATTTGCTGATAAGTCTGGCTGGTGACGATCGTGCGGACCATGTGCTTCATGTCCCAGCCGCTATCGATGAACTCGCATGCCAGCCAGTCGAGCAGTGGCCCGTTCACCGGTGGCTCACCCTGAGCCCCGAGGTCATCGAGCACCTTGCTCAGCCCAGTGCCGAAGAGCTGTTTCCACAAGCGGTTCATCACCGTGCGGGCGGTCAGCGGGTTATCGCGCGACACGAGCCACTGGGCCAGATCGAGCCGCGTTAGCTCTCGGCCTTCGATCTCGGGCTGCGGCAGATAGTGGGGCAGGGCGGGACTGACCACTTCGCCGCTTTCATCCATCCAGTTGCCGCGGGGCAAGATCCGCACGACGCGCTTCTGCGGCGTGCTGACGCTCACCAGGCAGCGCGGCAAGGCATCAGTGAAAGCGACCCGCGCTGCTGTGGCTTTCGAGAGCGCCTCGCGATCGGCGCGATGCATTGTTGTGACGCGCGAGAGGAAGTATGCGCGGATCGCGTCGCTTTCCTTGGGTTTGCGAGCCCCGGGGTTCTTCGCCAGTGCAGCGGCGACCTGCCTGGCGTTCTGAATTTGGACAAACGGCGCCGTGGAACCTTCTTGCAGTTCGGGCAGCGTCAGCTCATGCGATTGGAAATCAGCCTCCCATTGCTGCTGGGCGGCCTCGAGCTCGGGGCGAATCGCGTCGACGCGCTGCCTCGCCTCAGCCAGAGCGGCATCGAGCTTCTTCAGTTGCTCGTCTTGCTCGGGGGTGGTTACAGCGATTCCGTCTTCGCGGCGCCCGATGATCGGCTCTCGAATATCGGCGAAGAAGGCTCCCAGCGAATAGAAATCACGCATCGTGATCGGATCGAACTTGTGATCGTGGCACTGAGCGCATCCGGTCGTCTGGCCGAGCCAGGCGGTGCCGATGGCTCGCACACGGTCGGTCAGCATCCGTTGTTCGTAGTCCTTCGCCTGAGCGCCACCTTCTTCAGTGCTGAGCAACAAGCGATTGAATGCCGAGCCGACGCGAGATTCCTGATCGGCGTCTTCGACCAGGTCCCCGGCTATTTGCTCGATCGTAAAGCGGTCGAAGCGCTTGTTGTCGTTGAACGACTGGATGACCCAATCGCGATAGGGCCAAATGTTGCGCGGGTTGTCGCTGTGATATCCGATCGTGTCGGCGAAGCGGACCACGTCGAGCCAGCCGATCGCCATCCGCTCGCCGTAGTGCGGATTTTCGAGAACGCGCTCGACCAGTTTTTCATACGCATCGGGGGCTGTGTCGCCAGCAAAATCGGCGACCTCTTCGGGCGTCGGTGGCAGACCGAGCAGGTCGGCGTATAACCGTCGAATCAGCGTGCGGCGATCGGCTCGCGGCGAAGGCTCCAGGCCGATCGCGGCCAGGCGCCGGCGAACGAGAAAGTCGACGCCGTTTTGGCCTGCGGGAATCGCCGCCTTGACCGGCTTTTCGTAAGCCCAATGCTGTTGATACTCGGCTCCCTCAGCGATCCAGCGTTTGAGAGTTTCCTTCTGCTCAGGGCTGAGCCGCTTGTGCGAATCGGCCGGTGGCATCTGCATCTCGGCGTCGTCGCTGAAGATGCGTTCAACGAGCAGGCTTTCAGCGGGCTTGCCTGGCACGATCGCTTCGTGAGCCACCGCTTCATCGCGCACATCGAGCCGCAAATCGGCCTCGCGATGATTCTTATCGGGTCCGTGGCAGTAAAAGCAATTGTCCGACAGGATCGGCCGTATGTCGCGATTGAACTGCAGCGGCTCGGCCGCGCGGGCCGGAGCGAGCCCAGCCAGCCAGAATGCCGATCCCCATAAAAAAACTGCTAAGCCGGCAGGCGCGATCGCGAGCCAACCGCCGGCCAATCTTCTGCACACGCTTTTCATCAGTCTGGGACACCTGTGAATGGATCAGGTCAGGTTCGTATTGCCGCTTCTCGGCATCATTATGCCCCATGATGCCCCGCCGCGCCTACATTTCACGGTTTCCCCCTTCGCGGCTTCGCGCCTTCGCGTGAGCCACGGCTGCTTGGATCTCACGCCAAGGCGCCGAAGCCGCGCAGGCGGAAAGCCCGCGCACTATGCAAAGCATCAAACACTAGCAAACTGCTTGCGATAGCATTAAAGTCACTAATTCTTTTTAGGCTCTCGTCGAACCCCGCGGGTGAGAATTGATGGACGAGTTTGTAACCGTAGCTGTTTACGATTCGCTTCCGCTGGCGGAGCTCGCCCAGGCGCGACTGCTCGGGGAAGGCATTCGGGCGGTAGTGGCCAATGCGAATGCCTTTGCGGCGTATAGTTTTCTAAGCGTTTCGATGAGCGGAATCAAACTGCGAGTTCCGCGGGCCGATGCGGCTCGCGCCGAAGCGATATTGTCGAGTGCCAAGCTCGAGCGTCACGGCCTGCCGGATGGCGAATCGCTGCCCCCGATTCGATTCAGTTGCAGCACTTGCGGAGCGGTGCTCGAGTTCCCGGCCAATCGGCGCGGAGGAGTGGAATCGTGCAACCAATGCGGCCAGTACGTCGATGTGCCGGCTCATTCCGATCCAGAACTCGCCATCGCGGACGCTTATGCTGTTAAGCCCGTCGCGGTGGAAGCTCGCGAACCGGAAACCGCACCGACGATCCGACGCATACCGCTACGGATCGAAATCCCGGCTGTTCTCTCGTTCGCATGTTTACCTCATGTGTTTCACGCGCTGCCGTGGTCCGGTTCACACAGCTATGGCCTTACCGTCGACATGGCGAGGCTCTTTGTCGGCGCGGTGCAGGTGGCTATTCCGCTGCTGCTCATTATCGCGCTGTGTGGCGAAGGCTGGAAGAAGTTTGGGATCGTCCCCTTTCGCTGGCTCGTGGACTGCTCGCTAGCCTTCGCTCTCTGGTACGCAGGCAACATGTTGGCGACGATGGTGTACTTTGTTTTCATCGCTAGCGCTCCGGAATTGATATCGGAATCGGTATTAGAAAGGGAATACATAACCGACTGGCAGTCGGGCCTGATGTGCTTATTAGGCCTAACCGCTAACAGCATTGCCGAAGAAGTTGCGATGCGCGGCTATTTGATCACGCGACTGGAAGAGCTTTGGCGCTCGCGCTGGCTAGCCGTCGCCGTTTCGGCCGCACTGTTTGGGAGCTATCACGTCTATCTAGGAACACACGGTACGGTGTCGGTTGCCATAACCGGAGTGCTCTACGGATGGTTCTATGTTTGGCAGCGCAGACTATGGCCGCTGGTGATTGCGCATACGGCTCATAATCTCTTCCTTTATCTCTGATTGGGTTTCGCGAGGGGGGGCTATGGAACTCCGGGCAAGGCAGCGCTCAGTGCCGCCAGCGCTCGCAGCCAGAGCATCCGCACTGCCGCTTCGCTGCGTCCCATGCGCTCGGCGACTTCGGCGTGCGAAAGTTCTTCGAGATTGCGGAGCAGAATCACTTGCCGGTAATCCTCCGGCAGTTCTTCGAGCACTCGCGCCAGTTGCTCAATCTGCTCTTGAGCTGCGACGATCTGGCTGGGTGAAGGATCGCTTGCGGCCAGCAGCGTACCCAGCCGCCGAGCCGATTGGTCGAGCGACTGTTCGATCGAGAGCTCGCGAGTGACGTCGCGTTTTTGCGTTCCCTCGTGATACCGGACCAAGCGAGCCAGTTGATGAGCCAGAATCTGCCGCAGCCAGGCGATCCTCTGCGGTTCGTCGCGCGTCTCGAGTCGATCCCAGCCTTGCCAAGCCTCCATCAAGGTTTGTTGAACGACATCCGACGGATCGAACTTTCCCGCCAAGCGCTGATGGATCTCCAGCCTCGCCAAAACGCGGAGCCGATGCTCGTGCTTGAGCAACCACCGCGTGCGCTCCCCGTCGGGCAACCGAGCGCCACCAGCCGACGGGGCCAGCGTCGGGAGGTTCGAGGCGAGGGGAGCCGATTTCGGGTCGTTCATCTGTAAACGTTTCAGGCAAATGACAATTCTGGTTTGTGTCTTTGTGTCTTTGTGGTTTTGAAAAGGCAATTGAACCACCAAGACACTAAGACACCAAGACGCTCTCGTCGGTCGTCGCAACATTATCGGCCACTGAGGCCTGCGGGCGTCGGCGCTTGAAAAGCCATCGGCTGAGCGTTTCGATCGGAACGACGACCAGCATCATCCACGATGTCAGATAAGCACTCGGGAACAAAATCAGATACCACCCGCTCCAATCAAAGCTTTCGTTTTCGATGA
>JBQCEI010000119.1:0-2073 GCA_051960375.1 Aureliella sp.
CGTTTCGACCGGCGTGCTCAGCGACTACCGAGCTCCCGGAAAAATCGTGGTTCTCGATGCGGCCAACGGTAAAGTCCGACACAGCTGGCCGGACACGACGGGCAAAATCAACCACGTGGCCATCGCTCCCGACTCGAAGACTTTGCTGGCCGCCGACAACAGCGCAGCCCGAGTTTACGACTTGGACAGCGGCAAGCTGGTGTCTCAAAACCCAGCGCTGTCGGCCGCGCAGCGTTTCAAATTTATCGACGCTACCCGCTGCGTCGTCTCGCTCTTTCCCGGCCGCCTGGCGATCTGGGACACCTCGACCAATCAAGTTACCGTGCGCTACACCGGTCACAAGAAACCGGCCGAAGGCAGTCCCGTACAGCTGGTTTGGGCTTTGGACATTTCGCCCGACGGCAAGACGCTGCTGACCGCTGACACCGTCGGTCAGGTTTATCTATGGCCCATCCCGGCCAAGTAAAAGATATTGAAACACAGAGACACAGAGGGCACGAAAGATTAAATTCTCCTATGCCACCTCTGCGCCCTCCGCGTCTCTGTCTCTGCATCTCTGCGTTTAAATCTTTTCGAATCTACTTCACGCGAAAGAACACATAGGGCTCGTTGCGGATGGCTGGGCTGCCGCGAAAGTTGCGAGTCATTTCGGGTCGGGCCGCCGCGGTCCAAACCGTTGTTCCTCCGCGCATGGCCGTGAGCTGGCGAAAGTGGAAGCGAGCAAACGCGTATTGCAATTCCGGTTTGCCAGCGACCTTGCGACTTTCAATGATTAAAAACGCGTCGGGATCGGTGCCCGTCGCTGCAAATGCAAAGATCGCTCCTCCGGCGCCCGCTTCGTTTTGGGATTCGTAGGTCAGGATGGGAGTGGGCAGCAGTCGCAGCGGCACCTGGCTGCCATCGGGATTGGTGAGCGTCGCGCTGAACTCCCGCGCGATCTGCCGCAACTGCAGAAGCCTCCGCTGCGGCGCGGTAGCCAGTTCGCCATTGTTCCCCACCGGCTCGAACTTCAAGCCGGAACTGGCCGGCTGCCAAAACTGGGTTCCTTCGAATCGACCTTCGATCGCCGCGTCGGCTAGCGAGTGCAGCTCCATGGCGCTGCGCGGCATGCCCGAATGCACCGAATCGAAAAGCGTTCCGATAACTTGCGGGCGCCCAGCCTGCATCCATACGAACACCGCCCCCTTCTGATCGAAAGCGGCCGGGTTGGACCACACCATGACGGCCGGCTCGCGCAGTTCAAAGGCCGGCTGTCCGGCCGCGCTGAAGCGATACTTGCTGGCCTCTTCGACAAAGTGTTTCGCATCGGCAGCGTCCTGCGCCTGGCCAGCCGGCGCCAGCCCGCTCGTCCACAATGCGCAAAGCAGGCACAGCTTCTCAAAAATGCGTGAAGATGCCATCGTGGTTGCCTTGGGTTTGGTTTGAAGCTTCGATGAGTGCCGTCCAAAAGCGGTGTGAATATAGACGCTGTGTCTCAAGCGTGTCAAAGGTTTTTAATCATAGGCCAGAAGAGAGGTCGAAACAGAAAGGCATAACTCGGACATTTGTAGCACGACCGGCGAATTTTGAAGCGATTGGATTGCGACCCTTGTGAGTTTTTGACGCTCGTGTGCGGCAATTGAGATCGGAGTCTTGAGGACCAAAGGTCCGCAATCCCTTAGCCCAGCCCAGCGGGCTGGGATCGCTTCGCGCCCGCGACAACCCAGCCCGCTGGGCTGGGCTAAGGAATCACGGGCCGTTGGCCCTAAGAGCCGAATGCCGCAATGCCACGACCTACTCCGTGCTCTCTGTGCCTCTGCGTTTGCTTTCTTCTCAGCGGCACCGAGAATAATTCTCAGAAAAAGCTTGACGCGTATAGACAGGTCGTCTAGATTGATCGCGGCCGCAGAGTTCCATCACTGGAAGAATCAGCCCAGATGCTTCAAGGACATGCCGCGATGTATCCGACGATGACAGCGACGACGACGCGCCGCCCATTAACTTTGAAGGCCGTCGTTTGGGCGACAGTGATTTGGGCGACAGTGTTTTGTGCGCTGCTGGGGTCGACGCTTTCTCGCGCATGGGCCGACTCGC
>JBQCEI010000120.1:0-4952 GCA_051960375.1 Aureliella sp.
CAGCAAGCCTGTAGCGTGGGAGTGATCTACGGGCCGAGCGGTTGCGGAAAAACGTCGCTCTTCCGCGCTGGCTTGTTGCCGAGACTCTCGAGCGACATCGTAGTCGTCTGCGTCGAGGCTACGCCGCACAACACCGAATCGGTTATTCTCGAAGCGCTCCAGCAATCGCTCGACATTCCGCCTGACTTCGCCGCTGGATCGGAGCCGGGGAATTTCGATCACGAGTTGGTCGCGCTGTTTGCGTGGATTCGCCGGCACTCGACTAAGAAGGTCGTGCTGTGCATCGATCAGTTCGAACAGTGGCTCTTGGCGCACTCGGCGAACCAGGAACATGCCGTGCTCACCGAGGCGCTTCGCCAGTGCGACGGCGCGCACCTGCAAACGATTCTGCTCGTGCGCGACGATTTCTGGATGGGCATTACGCGATTGATGCAGGCTCTCGAGCAGGAGATCTCCGAGCTGCATAACGCCTCGTGCGTCGACTTGTTCGATCAGCGCCACGCCCGCAAAGTTTTGGCGATGTTCGGGCACGCGTACGGCAAGCTGCCGGCCGACGAGGAGCAGCTCTCGAGCCGCGAGAATCGCTTTCTCGACGCGGCCATCGATTACTTGTCGAGCGACGGCCGGGTGATCTGCGTCCAGTTGGCCTTGCTGGCTGAGATGATGAAGCATCGGCCATGGAACGAAAGCAGTGTGCTGAGCAAGGATGGCGGCGCGGGTCTCGGAGTCCGCTTCCTCGAGCAGATGTTCGATGCCGACACATCGCCGCGCCGCTATCGCAGGCACGCCGAGGGGACTCAGCGGATCTTGCGACTGCTGCTGCCCGAATCGGGCGTGAGGATCAAAGGTTCGATTCGCAGCCAGCAGGACCTCTTCGAGGCTTGTGGCTACAACGATCTGTCAAACTTTCGCGAACTGCTGCGCATCCTGGACGCGGAGCTGCATTTGATCACGCCCACCGACCGCCGCGACGACGAAAGCGTATCGTCGCTGAGATCGGCCAGCGATTCCGTTTTGCAGGAAACGGGCTACCAACTGACACACGACTTCCTGATCGCGCCGGTGCGACGTTGGCTGGAACTGCGTCAATTGGGAACGCGCACCGGACAGGCCCAAGCGCGTTTGGATGAGTACGCCGATCTGTATCGAGCGCGGCCAACCAGCCACTCGCTGCCCAGCCTGCTCGAGTACGCCACGATCCGCTTTCATCTGGGTGCAGGCGCTTGGAACGAACCGCAGCAGCGCGTGATGAACGCCGCTCGCACGTTCTATCGCAAGAAGGTAGGTCGCTGGGCGCTTGCAGCCACGCTGCTGCTGGGAGCTGGCCTGGGTGGCTGGAAAGCGTTGGCCGACCATCAAGCCCACCGACTTGCAGAGGCGAGCGCCGCGGGAGTCATGGGGGCAACGATTCCCGAGGTGATCAAACGCTCCGAGTCGCTGGCCAGCGACGATCAGCGCACACTCGAACTGCTCAAGTCAGCGCTCCAGCGCTCCGATCTGCCGACGACCCAGCGACTGCGAGCGGCCATCGCGACGGCGCCGGTCCACCCCGAATCGCGGCTCATCATTTGGCAAGATCTCGAAGAACTCGCCCCGGCTGACGTCGTGCTGATCGCTCAAAAGTTGCCCGTGCGCTCCGTCGTGCCTATCGAGCAAGTGCAAACGACCTGGGAGTCGGGCCAAGGCACATCGCTACGCCTGCTGAGTTCGGCCTGCCTATGCGCCCACGACGATTCGCTCCGCGGGCAGCTCACCGAAGACATATCGCGGCTCGTCCCGCACTTGCTGCACGAAAACCCGATGATGGTCAGCCACTGGATGGACGGCTTCCAGCCGGTGCGCGAAGCGCTGCTTGGAAAACTGGTCGGTTCCTTCGACAGCATCCTCAAGCAATCCAACACGCCGATCGTCAATGCGTCGAACATGATCGCCCGCTATGCCAAGGACCAGCCCGAAGTGCTCGCCGATGTGCTGGCTCAGTCGAACGAGACAGCCTTTCCGCTCTTCTTGCCCGCCTTGCGTCAACATCCGCGCGGCCTCGAAGCCATTGCCCATGCGATTGCCAAGCGCAGCCAAACCACCGATGATCAGTTTTGGACTCGCGACCTCCGCGGCCTCGACTGGTGGGACGCTCCGGCGGAACCCACCGCCGACGCGGCCGGCGGCTCCGCGCATACAGCACCCGATTCTCTCGATCTCGTAGCGGTCAGCCGCATAGCGGGCGAGAAGGTCGTCGGCGATGCACATTTCGTGCTGTGCCATTCGATCGATCAGCGAGTGTTCGATCCGCTGTCGCAATATCTGGCAGCTCGAGGCTTTCGCGTGGCCGGCCTCAGACCGCACACGGCAAACAAGGCAAGCCGCTTGATGGTGCTGTTCAAGCGCGATGGGCGTCGATCGGTTTGGACGATGGGCAGCACGGTCGACGAGCTCGAGAACTTGCACGAGCGTTATAAAGCCGATGGCTACTTCGCCGACGACATCGCCGCTCATTCGGTCGATGATGATAAGACGTTTTTGTTCTCAGCGGTCTGGACCGATCGGCCGCCGCTGCCGATCGTGCTCGAGAGCGACATAAACATCCACGTCCATGGCCCGTCTCACCAGAAGCTGGGCTGGCAGAAGTTTCTCGACCGAGGTTTCGTGCCGCGCTGCAACGTGCTGACGATGGACGCCGAGGGCATGCAGCATTTCACTTCGGTGCGCTGGCGATTGAAAGAGGGAGTCGAAACGAAAGACTGCTGGAACGATCCCGAAGCATGGTACCGATCGCTCAAACAGTGGAGCCCTGGCACCGTCTTGTTGCAGCAGCGACTCGGTGTGCGGCCCCCGGAGCATCCGGAGCGCAGGATGACGGCGCTGTGCTGGAACGGCATTCCCATCGAGTCGAAATGGGTTGAATACCAGCCGCCCGAGAAACATCAAAAGACAAGCGTTGAGCTGCTCGAACAAGGCTATCGCCCCGTCGACATCCATGCTACCGAAGTAGCCGGCTGGGACCAGCCCGGCTACAGTTCAACGTGGTGGCGTCCCTTGCCCGACTACGCGCTGCGCTCTCAGCGGCTCGAGGCACAGGCTCGACTGATCGTGGCGGCTCATGCGCTAGGCGATTCCGAGCCCGCGCTTTCGGCTTTGGCAAGCAGCGACAATGCGGAACTGCGAGCCGGCGTCATCGACGCTTTCAGCCGTTATCAACTGCCGGCCCAGTGGCTGGTCGAGCAACTGCGCGGCTCGAGCGAGCCGGCCGTGCGCCGCAGCGCGGCGATGGCCTTAGCGCTCTACCCGAGCCACGCTCAACCCGCGGCGCTCAAGAACGAAATTCAAGGGCTGCTCGCCGAGCTGGCCTCTTCTTGCGACGATCCCGGCCTGCGGTCGTGCATCGACGCGCTGAGCGTTGCCTGGAACGTTCCCAAAACGGATTGGACGAAACGGTCATCACAGCGCGAGATCACCACGGTTGCTGGAAACCGGCTGGTGTTGATCGATCCCGGCGCGGCCGTTTGGTTGGGATCGCCGGCCAATGAACCGGGGCGCGACTCGCATCAAGAACCGCGTTACGCCGTCGCGATCGGTCACCGGTATGCGATCGCTGCGAACGAGACCACGATCGACGATTTCTCGCGATTCGATCCCACGGTGAAGTATCCCGAAGACTATTGCCCGAGTCGCGATTGCCCGATGATCGAGGTCAACTGGTTCAGCGCGGCCAAATACTGCCGTTGGCTCAGCGAGCAGGAAGGGATTCCCGAGAGCGAGATGTGCTATCCGCCGCTGGATCAAATCGGCCCCGAGATGCACCTCGAGCCGAATTACCTCGAGCGGACTGGTTACCGCTTGCCTACCGAAGCCGAGTGGGAGTTCGCTTCGCGAGGCGGCTACACCGAAGCGCGGCACTTCGGCTTCGCTCCGCATCTACTCGACCAGTACGCCTGGACCGCGCAGAACTCGGGCTTCCGTTGCCATCCGATCGCCACGCGTCTGCCCAACGATTACGGGCTATTCGATATGCTCGGAAACGCGATGGAGTGGTGTCAGGACCGTCGCGGCAAGATGAAGTGGGCAACCGGTGTCTTGCCTGACGACGCCGCGAATTTGGAACTCATTCAAGCCCAGGACCGCATGGCCGGCCGCGGCGGCGCGGTGCTCTTTCAACCGCTGGACGCACGATCGGCACATCGCAACGATCACGCTGCCGGCGAACACCGCGTCTACTTGTCGTTTCGCATCGCTCGGACCGTCCACTAGTGAGCGTCGGCTAGTGATCATCCGCTAGTTGCGGCCGGCACATTCTCAGCCGACCAGTTCTCGAATCGGCACGCCCTTATCCAGGAGCGGCATCGGTCGATCGAGCGCATCGCGGAAACTAACCGACTGGGCATCGATGCCGAGGTGATGATAAATCGTTGCGGCGACGTCTTGGGGATCGATCGGACGTTCAACGACTTCCTCGCCGCGAGCGCTCGAGCGGCCGATGGCTTGTCCCATGCGCATGCCGCCACCGCCGAAGAGAACACTAAACGTG
This sequence comes from Aureliella sp., assembly GCA_051960375.1. Taxonomy (GTDB): domain Bacteria; phylum Planctomycetota; class Planctomycetia; order Pirellulales; family Pirellulaceae; genus Aureliella. Next base: position 4,523 of record JBQCEI010000120.1, read on the forward strand.
TTGCCCCAGTGATCTCGGCCGGCGTTGGCGTTCATCCTCGGCGTGCGGCCGAACTCGCCCATGGCGACGAGCAGTGTCTTGTCATACAGACCGCGGTCGATCAGATCCTCGACCAAAGCGGCGATCGCGCGGTCCAGTGGCGGAATCAGCAGCTTGGCGCCTTCCTCGGTCTTGTACTGTCCGGGTGAACCGTGATGGTCCCAAGGAACGCAGTTGACCGTAACGAAAGTGACTCCGTGTTCCACCAGTCGCCGAGCCAGCAAAGCGCTCTGCCCGAACGTGTGGCGTCCATAGCGATCGCGCAGCCCGTCCGGCTCGCGGGCGATGTCGAAAGCATCGCGAGCTCGGGTGCTAGTCAACAAGTCGAATGCCGCCTGCTGGTGCTCGTCGAGGTCTTTCATCATCGGCTCGCTATCGCAGCGCAGGCGAT
>JBQCEI010000121.1:0-5988 GCA_051960375.1 Aureliella sp.
CTCTGCGCTCTCCGCGCCTCCGCGGTAAAAGGATTCGTGAGGTCCTCGCGCTGCTGGCATGGAGCAGCGATTGCGGCCACAATTGTCGAACTGCTCTTTATATAAGGGGTAAAAATGTCCCCGCTTCATTCTCTCTGGCTACGGAGAACTTCGGAAATGAATCGCTTTCCCATCGGGCTGGGGCTGTTGGCAGTCCTGGCGTTGAATGCGATCTATGCGGCTGGTTCACTGCGGGCTCAGGACCGCGAAACGAAGGTCCGCAGCGATCAGGCTCGCGTGCTCAAAGAAGGTTTCTGGATCTATAACGACCTGCCCAAGGGGCTCGAGCGGGCCAAGGCGACTGGCAAGCCGGTGCTCGTCATCTTCCGCTGCATTCCTTGCGAAGCGTGCGCTCAGCTCGATGAATCGGTCGTCGAGGACAATCCGTCGGTGCGCAAATGGTTGTCGCAGTTCGTGCCGGTGCGGATCGTGCACACCAACGGCATGGATATGAACAAGTTCCAGTTCGACTATGACCAGTCGTGGGCCGCTTTCGTACTGCATGCCGATGGCACGATCATCGGGCGCTACGGCACGCGCTCGCATCAGACCGAATCGGATGACGATGTCAGCCTGGCTGGGTTTCTCGAGTCGCTCGGCGTGGCGCTGCAACTGCATCGCGATTTCGACCGCGTCCGCCAGCAGCTCGCTGCCAAGACCGGCCCGGCGGCGCCCGTATCGCATCCTGAAGAGTTCCCCAAGCTGAAAGCCAAATACGGCTCGTCGCTCGATTACGGCGGCAAGGTCGTTCAGAGCTGCATTCACTGCCATCAGGTCGGCGAAGCGCTCCGCGAGTGGTATCGCGACATGGGCCAGCCGGTGCCGACCGAAGTCATCTTCCCGTATCCGCATCCCAAGATCTTGGGAATCGTGATGGACCCGCAGCACGCTCGCACGATCGAGAGCGTTGCGGCCGATTCGCCGGCGGCCAAGGCAGGCTTGAAAGCGGGCGACGAAATCCTCGAGTGCGAAAAGCAGCCGATCATTTCGACCGCCGACATTCAGTGGGTGCTGCATCGCCTGGGCGACAAACGCGAACTGGCAATCGAAGTCAAACGCGGCGAAGATCCCCAGCCGATTTCACTGAAGCTCCCCGAGGGCTGGCGCGAGCAGGGGGATATCACTTGGCGAGCCACCAGTTGGGCTCTGCGGCGCATGGTGACTGGCGGTCTGCGACTAGAAGAAGTGTCGGCCGACGAGCGCAAGAGGCTCGGCCTGGACGATTCGGCCGCCGGGCTGCGCGTCAAACATGTCGGACAGTTCAACGAACATGCCGCGGCCAAACGAGCTGGCTTCAAGCAGGACGATGTGTTTATCAAAGTCGGCGAGCTCGAAGGACCGCTGACCGAGAGCCAACTGTTTGCCAAGTTGATCAACGCTTACAAGCCAGGCGACTCGGTGCCGGTCGAGCTCCTGCGCGGCGACAAGCGAGTGACGCTGCAATTGCCTATCCAGCCTTAACAAGTGGCCGGCGGGCTGATAGCTTTTTAGCGCATCCTCCGCGCTCTCCGCGCCTCCGCGGTAAACCATCCTCTGTCCCACACAGCCCACGGCGACCCATTCCCAAAATGTTCACGATGCCCACCGAAGTGCCCGTTCCGCCTCATCTGATTCCGTACTCCGAGCAGGTGGAAGGGCTGCGGCGCGTCGGGCGGATCTTTTGGGAGCGCGGTTGGTCGTTGGGGACGAGCAGCAATTACAGCGTGGTCGTCGAGCGCGATCCGCTGATGTTGCTGGTGACGGCCAGCGGCAAGGACAAAGGGCAACTCGGTGGCGACGACTTCGTGCTGGTAGGAGCCAACGCGGAGCCCGCTTTGCCCGACCAGCCCAAGTCGTCGGCCGAAACGTGGCTGCACTGCATCGCGGCCAGCAAGTTCCCAGGAGTCGGGGCGGTCTTGCACACGCACAGCGTCTGGTCGACGCTTCTCTCGCAGCGCTTCGCCGCTCAGGGCGGGATCATGTTCGAGGGCTTCGAGATGCTCAAGGGGCTCAGCGGCGTAACGACGCACGAGCATCGCGAGTGGCTGCCGATTTTCGAAAACACGCAGGATATCCCGGCGCTGGCCGAGAAGGTCGCGGCCAGCTATGCCGAGTCGCGCCTGGCCCATGGCTATCTAATCAAAGGGCACGGCATCTACACCTGGGGCAAGGACTTGGCCGAAGCGTACCGCCACATCGAGATCTGGGAATTCCTGCTCGAGTGCCTCGGCCGGCAGATCGCCATGGCCTAAAGCTGCCGATATTCGGAAAGCCGTTTTACCGCGGAGGACTCCGTGTGGCACTGGCTATGCCAGTGTCTTTTTCTTCGAAGTTTTGAGGCCTGGACCCGACTCGCGTCCCAATGCCAATCAGCTCGGTCAACCGGGTGGTTTTCGCATTACATGTCTCAGCTGCAGCCGATTAGGCATCGGCATTAGAGGCTTCACCGGCGCTTGTAGCTCGAGACTTCGAAGGGAAGACACTGGCCTAGCCAGTGCCACACGGAGCCTCCGCGGTAAATTTTTGGGTTTTCCATCGGGGCAGAATTACGCGGCAGGCGCACCTTTGCCGAATGTGCGGTGTCAAGTAAAATTGGGGGCTCGGTGACGCTTGGGCTCCGGTTTTCTCTTGGTTCTCGCACTCTTTCGCCCCGAGCTGGGGGCGCGTGAGCATTTCAGCGCGTGAGCATTTAAAGGAACGATGGTGATTAAGACTTTGGCGGTTGTGGGCGCGACAGGGGCTGTCGGGCGTATCGTGCTGGAGGAGATCGTTGAGCGTGGTTTGCCTTACGAGCGTCTAAAACTGCTCGCCTCGGCCCGTTCAGCCGGCAAGACGGTTCGCGTCGGCGAGCAAGATATCACGATCGAAGAGCTGCGGCCCGAGGCGTTCGAGGGAGTCGATCTGGTGATCGCCAGCACGCCGGATGAAGTCGCGGCGGAGTTCGTGCCGTGGGCCGTGCAGCGCGGAGCGGTCGTCGTCGACGAGAGCGCTTTCTTCCGCATGCAGCCCGACGTGCCGCTGATCATCCCCGAGGTGAACCCCGAAGCGATCCACACTCACAAAGGGATCATCGCGAGCCCGAACTGCAGCACGACGCAAATGGTCGTCGCGCTCAAGCCGCTGCACGACGCGGCTCGCATCCGACGCGTGATCGTCAGCACCTATCAAGCGGTCAGCGGAGCAGGGCTGGCTGCTCAGCAAGAGCTCACCGACAGCACCCAAGCGGCGATGGCTGGCACGCAGCCCAAGCCGTCGATGTTCCCGTACCCGATCGCGTTCAACCTGATTCCGCAGATCGGTTCGCCCAAGCAGGAAGGGTTTACCTCCGAAGAAATGAAGATGGTCCGCGAGACGCATAAGATTCTCGGCGACGACTCGATCGCGATCAACGCGACGTGCGTCCGCGTGCCGGTGATGATCGGCCACAGCGAATCGATCTACTGCGAAACCGCCGAGCCGTTGTCGATCGAACGCGTTCGCGAATTGTTCTTCAATGCTCCCGGCGTGACGTTGATCGACGACCTCGACACCAAGCAATATCCGATGCCGCGCGACTGCGCCGACAAGGCCGATGTGTTCGTCGGTCGCGTCCGCAAGGACTTGACCAGTCCGCACGGCATCAGCTTCTGGTGCGTGAGCGACAATCTGCGCAAAGGTGCTGCGACCAATGCCGTGCAGATCGCCGAACTGTTGGTGAGCAAGCTGGTCAATGCAACTGCCTGATCTCGAGGCATCGACATCGGAGGCGTCCCAGCCGGCCGAGGAGGGCAGGGGAGTGGAAACGCTCTCGCGCACCTTCAAGCTGATCATCGCTTACGATGGCAGCCAGTTCTTCGGCTGGCAGCGGCAAGCCAAGGCCCGCTCCGTGCAGGCGACGCTCGAGGACGCCATCGCGAAGATCACCGGCGATCACTCGGTGCGACTGCTCGCCAGCAGTCGCACCGATACCGGCGTGCATGCCTTGGGGCAGTGCGCCACCTTCCGCTCGCGCTCCTGGAAGGCTCCGGCGGCGAACTTGACGCTGGCAATCAATACTCAGTTGCCGCCCGACGTCGTCGTCCGCGCCGCCGCAGAGGTGCCGGCCAGATTCCATCCGATCCGCGATGCCCGCCGCAAGCGTTATCGGTACTCGATCTATGCCTCGCGCGTCAACAATCCGCTCGCTCGCGGACAAGCGTGGTGGGTCAAGCGGCGACTAGATGTCCAAGCCATGAGGACCGCCGCCGAGCAGCTGCTGGGCCGCCATGATTTTGCGAGTTTCCAGACCACAGGCAGCCCGCGCGTGAGCACGGTGCGAACCGTGTCGGCGATCGAGATCTCGAGCGTCGACCACATGGATGGCCAGTCCGTATCGATCGAGATCGAGGCGGACGGCTTTCTTTACAACATGGTCCGCAACGTGGTCGGCACCTTGGTGCTGGCCGGCCGGCATCAGCGCTAGATCGCCTGGGTCGGCGAAGTGCTCCAGGCCCGCGACCGCCGCTCGGCCGGCCAAACCGCCCCCGCGCATGGACTTTGTCTGCTCGAAATCTATTTTTAAAGACGGAGGGAGTCCTTCTCCGCGCTCTCTCCGCGCCCTTTGCGTCTCCGCGGTAAAAAAACGAGCATTGAAGAAGCCCGCCGCGACGGCCTCGCGACTCACTCATCTCCTCAAAACAGACTTATCGAGTTCCCTTTCCATGCGCGTGATGCACATCATTACTCGAATGATCATCGGCGGCGCGCAGGAGAACACGCTTTACAACTGCCTCGACCTGGCCCGGTTGTACGGCGACGAGGTCCTGTTGGTCACCGGGCCGGAGCAGGGGCCCGAGGGCGGTTTGCTGGAAGAGGGCAGGGCAGGGGGGCTGCCGATCGAGACCTTGCCGGCGCTGCGCCGCAACATCCAGCCGCTGGTCGACTGGCAGGCCTATCGCCAGCTCAAAAAGTCGATCGCTGCCTTCAAGCCCGATGTCGTGCACACGCACAGTGCCAAAGCGGGTTTGCTGGGACGGGCCGCGGCCTGGGAGCTCGGAGTGCCGGCGGTGATTCACACCGTGCACGGCGCTCCGTTCCATCCCTATCAACCCGCGGCCGCGCGGCGGTTCTTCATCGCGTGCGAACGCTGGGCGGCGCGGCGCTGCCATCACATGATCAGCGTGGCCGATGCGATGACCGAGCTGATGACCAGTGCGGGAGTCGCGCCAGCCGAGAAGTTCACCACGATTTACTCGGGGATGAAGGTCGAAAGCTTTCAGCAGGCTAGCCAGTTTCGCTCGGCGGCGCGGGCCGCTCTAGGCATCGCCGACCACGAAGTCGTCTTCGGCAAGATCGCTCGGCTCTCGCCGCTGAAAGGACACGAATACTTAATCGATGCAGCCGAGCGCGTCATCAAGCAGGCGCCCGAGAGTCGCATTCTGCTGATCGGCGACGGCAAGCTGCGCCCCGAATTGGAGCAGAGGATCGCTCGCCGCGGGCTGACCGGGCACTTCATCCTGGCTGGCCTCGTGCCGCCGGAGCGCATCGCTTACTACCTCGGCGCGATGGATGTGCTGGTGCATACGAGCTTGCGCGAGGGACTCGCCCGCACGCTGCCTCAAGCGCTGATCGCCGGCTTGCCCGTGATCAGCTACGACGTCGACGGCGCTCGCGAAGTGGTTCTGCCCAGCGAGACCGGATGCCTGATTCGGCCGCGAGCGATCGACGAACTGAGCGATGGAATGCTGGCGCTTGCTGGCGACGCGCAGCTGCGCCAGCGGCTAGGGCAGGGGGGAGCGGCTCGGTTCACCGATCAGTTCCGGCACGAGGAGATGACCCGGCGGATCCGCGAAGTGTACGAGCGGGTGCTCGACCGGTGATGCATTCCCGTCGCCGGTTCTCTTTTTACCGCGGAGGACGCGGAGGGCGCGGAGTAGGAGACTAGAGGCCGATCCGCCTTTCGGCTGGGGGCGGTTTGGCTTATGATGGCCGTGGCGATTGTGGGGTTTAGAG
>JBQCEI010000122.1:0-4731 GCA_051960375.1 Aureliella sp.
TGGCGCAGCAGGTGCACTCGCACACTTCGCAGCTGCACTGGCCGCTTTCGCAGCAGCACGTTCCATCGCCGCAGCAAACCTCACACGCACAAGCCTGATTGCCCGCTGCCGCGCGACTCGGTGCGGCGAACGCGCCCGAGATCACGAAGAACATCGCCAACGTCAGCACGGAAAACAAGCTTCCCAAAAACACTTTGCGATTCATACTTCGCTCCGAGAAAACAAAATCAAACTTCTCATCTGTACAAAGCGGCGCGTCTTCAGCTCCGCACGACACTCATTGGATGACACCCGCCGCGCCGTTCTTCACACCGCATGCGAATTTTCGTCCGTGCCTCTCCGCGCCCTCCGCGGTAAAAAAATTCCGCGCGCAGCAGGAAAGCCTTGACTCCGTACCAAGGTACAGACTCGATAATGAAGACAGCGGAGGAGCTCACCAGATGAAGACGAAAACCGAGAAACCCGACAAGCTGACCATCGGCCGACTGGCGCAGACCGCCGACGTAGGCGTCGAGACCATCCGTTACTACGAACGCCGCGGCTTGATCCGACAACCGCGAGCGACAGCGGGTGCCTTTCGCGTTTATCCCGAAGACACCGTCGGGCGAATTCATTTCATTCGCCGCGCCAAAGAACTCGGCTTCACGCTCAGCGAGATCGCCGAGCTGCTGAGCGTCACCGAAAAACCGACCTCCGAGCGCTCGTCGCTCAAAGCGTATGCCGCTCATAAGATCGAGGACATCGAGCACAAGATCCGCGATCTGACCGAGATCAAACGCACGCTCGAAAAGCTGATGAAAGCCTGCAGCGGCCGCGGCCCCTTGGCCGGCTGCCCGATCATGGAAGCGCTGCAGACCCAACCCAACTCAAAAGCCGATTGCCAATCAGCCGCAGGGCGTTAGCCCGCAGTTTACACATCAGACGCAGGGCGTTAGCCCGTGGTTTTTCCAGCAAGCGAGAACCGAACGCTAACGCGTGCCGGCTGATAAATCCACAACCATTACCCAATCCATTCCCATACGAGCCCTAAAATGAAAACGACTTTTAAAACCAACTTGAACTGCCAAAGCTGCGTCTCTAAAGTGCGTCCCTTGCTCGATGCCGAAGAGATGGTCCACCGCTGGCAAGTCGACACGGCTAATCCCGACAAACTGCTGACGCTCGAGTCGCCCGGGCCGGTCGATGTCGACCGCATCATCGGGCTGGTCGAAAAGGCCGGCTTTCACGCCGAGCCAGTAGATGCCTCAGCGCCAGCCTTGAAGTCGCTCCCGGTGATCACGCTCCCGGTGGCCGGTGAGCGACAAAACGTGCGCGAAGCCACGCCCCTAACAGCAACGGAAAAGCCTTCGTTTCGGCTGTCGACTTATCGGCCGCTGTTGCTCGTAGTCGCGTACATCGTTGGGTTGACGCTTTACACGCAGTACGTGAGCGGCCAGTTCCACTGGCACGAAGCGATGCGGCTGTTCATGGGTTACTTCTTCCTGGCGTTCGCATTTTTCAAGCTGCTCGACGTCAGCAAGTTTGCCGATGCGTTTGCAACTTACGACGTAGTAGCCAAGCGCTCGCGGCTCTATGGCCTGACGTATCCATGGCTGGAAGCAGCGCTGGGCATCGCGTTCCTATTCAATGTGCTGCCGCTGCTAACGAGCAGCGTGACGTTCCTCATCATGACCGTCGGACTGGTCGGCGTCGTCGGAGCTGTGCGCAAGAAACAAACCATTCAGTGCGCGTGCTTGGGCACCGCATTCAATCTCCCGATGTCGGTCGTCACCGTCATTGAAAACAGCGTGATGGCGCTGATGGCCGCAGTCGGCATCTGGCAAATTCTTAGGGTTTAAGTTCACTACGTAAACACAGAGCTACCAAGAAAAACCAGAACTAGAAAACCCTTTTCAACCGTGCAATTTCCTTAACCATCCGTTAAACAACACAAGAAAAACCACCCATCCGGCCACGGCCGCGCCCTTGGTTTGAGAATTTCGGGCACTACGATGTGGGCTTTTGTCACGATGAGTAGCCCCGAGATACCCAGCCATGACAATCGGCCTGCCCGGCGCGCGGCGCCCGAACCGTTCGCGCAGGACGCGCATCCAACGCGCACTGAAAACGTATTTTGTTGAAAGGCTCGAAGAGCGGCGGCTGCTTGCCGTCGCCTCGATGCCCGACCAACCTCTTGCTGCGATGCCCGACGCGATCGCACTCGAGAGCGGCCTGATCGATAACAACGCCAGCCTCGACTTGGTCGCGCTGGGCAGCCAAGGCAAGTTAGCCGTGGCGCTCAACGGCGGCGACAACACTTGGCAAAGCGTCCAGACGCTCGATCTCCAGCTCGGCCCCGCCTACGGTTTAGCGTCGGGGCTTTTGAGCGCCGATGCCAGCCTCGATCTGGTAGCCGTCGGAGCCGACAACGCGAGAATTCTGCTGGGCGACCGAACCGGCGGATTCACCCTCGGCCCGGACCTGGCCGCGCCGAGCGGCGCGAGCTGGCGACCGACCGACGATGGACTGGCCGGAGTCGCGATCGCTTACTTGAACGATGATCTGCAAGCCGACATCGTCTTGCTCGATACCGCTCAGCAGCGCGTCTTCGTGTGGTGGGGCGGCTCGGACGGTTCCTTCTCCACGAGCACGAGTTTTTCAAGCGGCGGCAGCGATCCGATCTCGCTGGCGGTTGGCGACGTGGTCGGCGACATGCGCACCGACATTGTCGTCGGTCATCGCGACGGCACGATCAGCTTGCTCGAGGGCACCGGCGACGGCAACTTCACACTCGACGCGACGAGCTCTCAGTTGCATCGCGCAGGCCCCATCCGTTCGCTGGCCATTGCCGACCTCGACGGCGATGGCTTGCAGGACATTGCCGTCAGCGCCACCACCGAAGCGTATGTTCTGCGCCGCGATGCTCATCCACTGGCCGGGCCGCCGATCCTCAATGGCGACTTCACTCGCGGACTGACCGGCTGGCGCGTCGAAACTGCCGGCGAGCCGCCGCGTCAAAAGCCGGGTGAAGTCAATGCGGTCAGCGGCTCAGTCGAGCTCGACGAACACAGTTCGTTCCTGACGTCGCTGTCGCAAAGCTTCGCCGTCCCGCCGGCTCCTCAAACGATCTCGATCGACTTGAAAGCGCTGGGGCTCGAGTACGCAGACGGAGCGATCCCGGATGCCTTTGAACTCTCGCTGCTCGATAGCGACGGCAACTCGCTTGTCGCTACGCATCGCGCCGGAGCGACTTCGTTTTTCAACGCAGTCGGAACTTCCAGCGGTACCCCAGAGATTCACCTGGCCACAGGCGTCGCGTTCGATGGCTACAAGATCACGCTCGACATCTCGGGGCTGACCGCGGGCACCGAGGCAACGTTGTTTGTCGATCTGATCGGCCATCCGCCGGGCGATGGTGCTTCGGCAACGATCGATAATGTGACCATATCTCCAGCAGCGATTTTCAGCCACAGCTTCACCTTCGAGCAACTGCCCGGCGCGCTCGCGCTCAGCGGCGGCATGCGCATCGGCGATGTCGACGGCGACGCGTTTCCCGACATCATCGTCGCCGATCGCGGCGCCGATCAAATCGTCGTATTCAACGGCGGCGATGGCGGCAGCTTCACCCGCTCCGTGCTCGATGCCGGTGTGTTCGGCTCGCAGCCGACCGGCATTGCCCTCAGCAGGCTCGACGGGGACAGCGTTGCAGACATTGCATACACGCTGGCCGAGCCGGGATTGATCGTCACGCCGCTGAACTCCGCAGCTCAGGCTACGGGCGGCCGATGCTTGCCCGCGATCGATTTTGAAACCGATGCCAATGGCAATCCGCTTGCCGAGGGCAGCGTGCTGGCCGATCAGTTCACAGCGTGGGGGATGCAGGTTTCAACCGACGCCGGCTCGGCAGTCCAGCCTCGCGTTGTCGATTGGAGAGGCACGGACGATTCTACAAGCGGCGACGCGAGTGATCAGGGGAAGGTGGTTATTCTTGCGCTGCCGCGGGAGGAACATGGCGAGGATGACGAGGAGGAATTCGAGCACGAGCACGAGCACGAGCACGAGCACGAGTACGAGCACGCGGGAGAGTGGTGGGGGCTTGGAAAGATATACAACTCCAGCCGAGGCAGCATCGAGGATCGCCATTACGAAGATTGGGATGCGGACGATGATCACGACGATGACCACGACGACCGCGATGGAGAAGAGCACGATGACGAACACGATCATGACGAACATGACCAGGGCGATGATCAAGGTGATGACCAGGAGCATCATCAGGCCGACTGGGTCGCAACGGCGGGGACGCTTGTCTTTTCGTTCGACAGCCCAGTCAGGCTCGACAGAATCGGCTTGTTGGGAATCGTCGAAGCGGACCGCGCTTCGGTGCGTGCTTACTCGGCGGGCGGCAGCTTAATTCAATCGCTCGACGTCGCGGGCAGCTATCGCGGCGCTCGGCAAGCAATCGAGCTCGACGCCCTCAATGTCGCTCGCTTGGAAGTTGACTTCGCCGGCTCGGGAGCCATCTCCGACATCGTCTTCTGCCGCGACCAATGCGCCGGCAGCCATGTCGCGATCGAGAGTTCAGCCGAGAACATTACCGAAGGGCAAACTGTCCAGCTGCAACTCTCTTCGCCGCAAGTGACCGCCAGCCAGTGGCTGATCAATTGGGGCGACGGCTCTATCGAAACATTGATCGGCGATCCGACCTCCGTGACTCACCGGTTTGACGATGGGCCAGCAGAGCGAACCATT
>JBQCEI010000123.1:0-3916 GCA_051960375.1 Aureliella sp.
ACGCCGATTTCGTACAGCGTTATCGCATGCCGGTCGTCGTGACGGGCTTTGAGCCGGTCGATCTGCTGCAAGGAATTTATCGCTGCGTCGACCAACTCGAAAGCGGCAAGTTCTCGGTTGCCAACGAGTACGCTCGCAGCGTGCGAGCCGATGGCAATACGTCGGCTCAACAGTTGATCAGCGACGTTTTTGAGATTACCGATAGCCAGTGGCGCGGCGTGGGAACGATTCCCGCAGGAGGCTTGTCGCTGCGAGAGAGCTGGCGCCAGTACGATGCGCGAGCGCTCGAATCGCCCGCCGCGAGCTGCATTGAAGATTCGCGTGGTTGCCTCAGCGGCAGAGTGCTCATCGGTAGCATTCGGCCGCCGGAGTGCCCGCACTTCGGCCACACGTGCACGCCCGACAATCCGCTCGGGGCGCCGATGGTTTCGTCCGAAGGAGCCTGCGCCGCTTATTTCGCTTATCAGTCGCGATCGCAGCGACATGCCGGAGCGACGACGCCATGAATGGACTGGCAGGTTCGGCTTGCCCACTGCCCGCCGGCAACCTCAACGATCGCATCACGCTTGCCCACGGCGAAGGAGCGCGACTGACGCGCGAGCTATTGCAGCAGCGCATCTTGCCGCGACTCGGTGCCGACGCCGCTGCGGCGCTCGACGATGCAGCCGTGTTGCCCGCTCTACCAGGGCGGCTGGCGTTCTCGACCGATAGTTACGTCGTCTCGCCGCTGTTCTTTCCCGGAGGGGACATTGGCAAACTGGCGGTGATGGGAACCGCCAACGATCTGGCGGTCGCAGGCTCGCGGCCGATGTGGCTCAGCCTTTCGCTGATCATTGAAGAAGGTTTGGCGTACAGCGATCTCGATCGCATTCTCGCCAGCATCGCCCAGGCAGCGACCGAAGCTCGCATGCGCATCGCGACCGGCGACACCAAGGTAGTCCCCAAGGGCGCCGCCGATGGTTTGTTCATCAACACTAGCGGCATCGGTCTCTTCCAAAGCGATCCACCGCCCGGTCCCGACGCACTTCAGCCGGGCGATCAGTTGATCGTCAGCGGCCCGATCGGCGGGCATGGCATGGCGGTGCTCACGGCCCGCGAGGCGCTCGACGCTTGCGGCAGCGTCGTCAGCGACTGCGCGCAGCTGTGGCCCGCGATCGAGGCTCTGCGGAATGCTTCGGTGCCGGTGACATCGATGCGCGACGCCACGCGCGGGGGCTTGGCTGCGGTGCTGCACGAGTGGGCGATCGCTTGCGGGCACACGCTGGCGATCGATGAAGCGAGCATCCCGGTCAGCCCGGCCGTGCGCGGCTACAGCGAACTGCTTGGGCTCGACCCGGTCTTCGTCGCCAACGAAGGGACGATGCTGATCGCCGTGCCAGCGAGCCAGGCGGAGCGAGCCTTGGATGCGCTGCGGCGGACCGAGGTAGCCGCTCATGCAAGATTGATCGGCCACGTCGCCGAGCGCGGCTTCTCGCCGGTAACGGTCCGCCGCGCCTTGGGCCGAGACATGCCGCTGGACGAACCCTCCGGCGCGTTCTTGCCGCGGATTTGTTAGCGAACGTCCAGTGTGGTTCTGGCATCGCCGAGCATTGCCGCGCGTTTTGTAACCCGACGCGTAAGCGAGGGACGAACCCGTCACGGAGCTGGACGAACCATCGTTGATCTAGCACGGCTTTATCAGGCTTTGTGCCGGTTCGTCCCTCGCTTACGCGTCGGGTTATATGAAATGCACATTGGCATTTCGGCTCCTCGAAGAATGTGTTGGTCAACAAGGGTGCAGTCGGAGGTTTTCCGGTCTTGAACGCTACAGACTTCGAAAAAGAGCCACTGGCATAGCCAGTGCCACACGCGAAGAGATGTTCGCTCGGCGCACCGCTTTGTCTCACGTGTGCGTTCTGGCACAGGCCGATCGCTTGAACTCGCTCGAGTGAGAGCGCTGAATCGCCGAGCTTTCTCGCGGCTATGCATGCAACGATTTCGATGAGCGATTTCCGGCACGCCATTTGATTCTGCAGTCGCAATGGTCGGTGGGGAAGGCTCACATGGAAGACCGAACAGTGACGATACCGCGGAGTGGGACTATGAAAAGCGATCTATCTTTGCAGGCTGACATCTTAGAAGAACTGAAGTGGGAACCGAGCGTCAATGCAGCTCACATCGGTGTCTCGGTTAAGGATGGCGTCGTCACGCTGACCGGACACGTTCCTTCGTACGTCGAGAAGTTCGCCGCAGAAAGAGTTGCCAAGCGCGTTTATGGCGTCAAAGCGATAGCCGACGAGCTCGACGTGAGGTTGCCCGGGACGAGCGTGCGGACCGACGAAGACATTGCCCAGTCGTGCGTGGCCGCTTTGCGGTACAACGCCTCGGTCCCCGACGAGCGTCTCAAGCTGCTCGTCCGCAACGGCTGGGTGACGCTCGAGGGAGAAGTCGAGTGGCAGTTCCAGAAGGATGCGGCCGCGACGGCCGTTCGCGAGCAGACCGGCGTGACGGGACTGACCAACGCCATCATGCTCAAACCCAAGGTATCGCCGCAGGACGTCCGCCATCAGATCGAAGCGGCGTTCCAACGCAACGCCGGCATCGACGCTCGACGCATCACCGTCGAATCGCACGACGGCAAAGTCGTCCTGCATGGCAGCGTCCGCTCATGGCTCGAGCGCGAAGAAGCCCAGCAAGCGGCCTGGGCGGCGCCCGGCGTGACCGACGTGGAAAACCAAATTACCGTGGCGCCTTAAGCTTCGTTTTTACCGCGGAGAGACAGAGAGCGCGGAGAGCGTGGAGAGTTGTCCGCGCCTTGAGCGACTCTCGTATTCCCGACCGCTCGCACCTAGGACTTTCGCAGCATGTCGACATTGCGGTTCGATCCGACTACTTCCGACTGGGTGATCTTTGCGACTTCGCGCCAGCTGAGGCCTCGCGAACTGGAGCGTCACAAAGAGCCCGCGATCGATGGCGTCGGGTCGGTAGCGACCTGCCCGTTCTGTCCCGGGAACGAAGCGTTCACTCCCCCTGAGATCCACTCGGTGCCGTCGGTCGGCGACGGTCAGGTGCGCTGGCGCGTAAGGGTATTTGCCAACAAATTCCCAGCGCTCAAGATCGAGGAACAACCGGTTCGGCATACCGAGGACACGCTCTTCCATTACATGGGAGGCTGCGGGGCTCACGAAGTGATCGTCGAATCGCCCGACCACTATCGGCACTTGGCTCAGCAACCGATCGATCAGATCGCCTGCGTGCTCGAGACGCTGCAGTGGCGTTACATCGACTTGATGCGCGACAACCGCTTTCAAACGGTGATTATCTTCAAGAACCATGGCGTCGAAGCAGGAACATCGCTCGCCCATCCGCACTGGCAATTGATCGCCACGTCGGTCGTGCCGAGGTTGTTAAGGCTGAAGTATTTTGAAGCCAGCGAGTACTTCGACCGTACCGGCAAGTGCCTTTACTGCGAACTATCGCAGCGCGAGATCGCCGACGGCCGGCGCATCGTGGCTCGCAACGACCACTTCGTCGCCTTCATGCCGTATGCGTCGCACAGTCCCTTTGAAACATGGATCCTGCCGCTGCAGCATCAAGCCTCGTTCATGCTGGCGACCTCCGAGCAGATCGAGCAGCTGGCAGCGCTGCTGAAACAAGTTCTACTCAAGCTGCATACGGGGCTGGGCAATCCCGATTTCAACTTGACGATCGACGACGTGCCGCGCGGCGACGAGCGCAAGGAATATTTTCTGTGGCACATCCGCATCCTGCCCAGGCTGACCACCCCCGCCGGCTTCGAAATGGGCAGCGGCATGTCGATCAACACCGTCCTGCCCGAGGAGGCCGCGAAGTTCCTCAACGAGGTACCGGTGGCGGGGCAGGCTTCAGGCGTCAGGCTTCAGGCGTCAGGGGGAGGCTAAAGGCTAAAGGCGAAAGG
>JBQCEI010000124.1:0-2516 GCA_051960375.1 Aureliella sp.
CCGTGACGCAGCTATTGCCCAGCACATGCGTACCCAGGATGCATTCGTCTACCGGCGCCGGTTGGCTGACCGGGCGACCGACCGCGCGGTTGATCAGCGATTCACCGGCCACCACGCGCACGTTGGGTTGTTGATAAAAACTGTGCAGAGTGCTTACCAGCTCCGGCGCTTGATTGCTGGCGGCGAGGTAGCCGGCGATGAGGCTGAAGTCGCGAGCGCGCTCGAGCTGTGTGGCTTCGCTATCGGGCTTGGCGATGTCTTGCAGCTTTTCCAAGCGCGCATCGAGAATGCGAATCGTTTGCTCGGGATCGCCGCCGAAGCGCTGCGCATCGATGAAGCGCTCGATCGCTTTAGCCATGGCTTGAAAGGGAGCGTACTCGAGTCCGAGGATGTTTTGCCGATAGCGCAGTTGCACATCGGTCAGCGCTCGCAGGTCGGGCATGGGCGAGGCGGCTTCGCGCAGCAGAACATCCCAGTTCAGGAATTTGAACCAAGCCTGCGCGTTGGTATTCTGAGGACCGCCGAGATATTTTTCGAAGGCCTGCATCTGGTCGACCAACTGCTTGCGAGCCTCCTCGGGCTTGGGCAAGCGAGCTTTGTCGAGCGACTCGCGGGCTCGATCGATTGCGCCGGCTAGATCGACTGAGACTGCGGTAGTACTTGGAGCAGTGGCAGGTGTGGGGGCGGCGGTCAAAACGGGCTCAGCGGCCGAGGCGGTTTGCGAGACAGTCAGGCTCGTCAGGGCGGTTGAGAGAGCGAGAGTCCCGATGCGGCAAAGCTCCGTCAGGCCGAGCTTGCGGTGCGCAAGTGGATGGCGGCGGCGTTTCCGACAAGTGGCCGATGCCTTCGAAGGCTGACGCTGCGGTGCAGGGGACATAGACGCTACTCCACGTTCTGGGGGGAAAACTTGTTGCGGGCACATTGTAACGATTCGGTGGCGCCATCCAAGCTGCTTAAATATCCCAGAGAGAGCTTCTTGCGCAATCGGAAAAGTTAGCCGGACTCCTCTGGCAGTTCACATGCCAAATAGAAGCTAAAGCCGTTTCAAACGCTCACCCGCCGGCGCAGGCGCGCCGTTTGGAGCCATGGCGGTCGACCACCGCCCACCTGAGAGTTTAGGTCAGGATGGCGGAGACTCGTTTTTTAACGCGGAGGCGCAGAGAGGGCGGACGCGGAGTGCGCAGAGAAGGAGGCAGGGATTTTACAGCGGGGGAAAAGGGAGTTTCAGCTGCGAGTCGTCAACTTGCAGGCCGAACTCTTCGTAGAGCAAGCTGGGCTGGATGTCGGTGTTGTTCTGGTACTTGCTGCGGTACTCGTCGACCGCTCCTTCGAGCGTGTGGTAGATGATCTGGCAGATTTGTACACCTGGATAGATGCGCAGTGGTTGGACGGCGAACATCTCGAGTGTCCAGTAGCCGCAGAAACCTGCATCGCCGAAGCCGGCCGTGACGTGGACAAACAATCCCAAGCGACCCAGCGACGAACGCCCTTCGAGCATGGGCACGAGGTTGTGCGTCTCGGTGCGCTCGACCGTGCGACCGAGGTAGATCTGGCTCGGGCTCATCACCAGTCCCGACGGCGGGATCTCGATCCGGCGGTAGCGGTTGGGAACTTTGACGTCGAGCACAACCTCTTCGTAGACCATCAGCTCGTTGTGCAGCCGGAGGTTGTAACTGTTCGGGTTGAGCTGCGATTCGCAGAACGGGTCGATCTTGATGTCGGTTCCCAACCGTCGTTTGATTTCTTGGCCTGATAGGATCATTGGATCGGTGCTCAGAGGATCGGGCTGGCGCGATGCACTGGGGGCGAGCCACAGAGTGTAAGCGATCCGGTGCGGGAAATGTAGCTTGCTGCGACGCGCAAAGTTTTACCGCGGAGACGCGGAGAGGTGCGGAGGAACGCCACGCTCGCAGCCTCTCGGCGGCAAATGCGGGGCGCGCGGAAAACGGTCTAAGGTTTGCGGCCCCGGCAAAAGAGTTGGGGGAGCGCAGGGTGCAAGGTCATTCTGTGGAGTGGAAATAGGCAGACGTGTATACTAGGAAACAGCGAACAGGCAATCTGTTTCCCAGGGGCTGATCGATGAGCGGGTGGAGAGAGAGAATAGCCAGTGTGTTGACGTGGAGAGGTGGCTTGCCCAGTCGACTTGGACTGCAGCATGTCTACATTCATCTTTCCGCACTGATCGCATTGCCGGTGACAGCAATCGCACTGGTCGCGTTGTCGGCTTCTTATACCGGCTACAGCGAGCTGCGCACCGCGGCCATCACGTTGCCGATCGTCTGGGCCCTGAGCTTGGTGGTGCGAGTGGCCGCGCAGATACTGGCCATCGGCTCGCATGGCGATGAGATCGAGATGGTCGTCGGGCCGGCTGGAAATATCTCGAACGACTACGAGCAGTTGTCCGGGCCGGCGATGCTCTCCTACGCAGTGGCCGGTCAGTCGGCGACTTTGTTGCTCTCGCTGCTCGGTCTGCTGGTCCTGGGCGCGATTGCTCCGACGCCTGCGGGCGGCTTGAC
>JBQCEI010000125.1:0-2703 GCA_051960375.1 Aureliella sp.
GACTGCCAAGGCTTCGGTCGTCAGAAGGGCCAGGTCGGTTCATTCCGCGGCCATGAGAGCGCGCTGAGTCTGGTGCGCAAAGTCCAGCTGCAAATCGCCGTCAACGACGAGTTCGTCGAACCGACGGTGAGCGCCATCTTGCGCGGGGCTCGCAGCGGCGAGAAAGGGCAGATCGGCGACGGCAAGGTATTCATTCTGCCGATGGACGACTGCGTCCGCATCCGCACCGGCGAACGCGGCTCGGAAGCGATTTAAAAAAGCCGCTTTCTCTTTTACCGCGGAGGCGCGGAGAGCGCAGAGATACGGACGCGAAACGTCCCCTCTGACAATCGCGTATTCCCTCCGCGCCCTCCGCGTCTCCGCGGTAAAGATTAGCAGTGTCAGGCTTCCTGGCGCATCTGCCGAAGTTTTGCCCGCGCCTGACTGAGCAGCGGTCCCACGCTGTTTTCGGGAATGCCGATTTGCTGACCGATTTCGCGATAGGAACGATCTTCGAGATGGTACATGCGCACCGCAGTCGCTTCGCTGGGCGGCAGTCGCCCGAGCAGACTTTGCACTTCTTCTTTGTCGGCTGCGATCAAATCTTCGCCGCTGCCGGTGCTGGCCGGTTCGCTGCGCAGGCTGCTCGTCTGTCGGCGGCGCTGAGCGTCGGCCAACTTGCGGACGGCAATGCGGCGGGCCACGACGACCAGATAGGTACCCAACGAGCTCTGGCCGCGGAAGCGCCGCATCGTACGGAAATCGTGATCGACCAGCGCCAGAAAAACGTCCGCTACCACGTCGTCGCGCACGCCTTCGTGCAGCTCGACGCCTCGGCTCTTGGCGACCTCCGAGACGACGTAAACGATCAGCCCGAGGAAGCGGTCGACGAAGTCTTCCCAGGCCTCAGGGGTGCCTTCGAGGCAGCGGTTGAGCAAGTCGCGGTCGAGGTTGGATAAGACCACACGGCCACCTTTCGGACGGTCAAAAGCGGAACGCTCCGGTTGAGTTCATATTAAGTAAGCGACTAGCCAGTCGCAAGTCGCGTGCCTTACCCCTCGTTTTGCTGCGCGGGTTGGGGTGCTCTAAGCAATCAGTCGGTACGCGCTAGCTTCCGGTTCCAGAGAACAGCCAACCGCGGGCCAACGCCCTGCCGCTGATTTTCCAACGCTGCGGCGGCGGAGAGCCGACTGGCGGCCACAGCTTGACAACCCCGGGGGAATGCCCAACGATATAATGCTGATGCAAACTGCTCCTTGAAAGCGACCTCTTTTCTGCGTGAGGAAAGAGGTCTTATTTTTTGGTCGCAGCCGCAAGCGCTCGCTTCGAAACAGGCGCTGGCAGCTGCGACATTGTTATTTCGTGGTCGATTGAGAGACCTTAGCGGGAGAAGCTGGAATGTCGGAAATGGTTCCGATGACGCGTGAGAAGTACAACGCGATTCGAGCGGAGATCGAGCACCTGGAAACCGTGGTCATGCCCGAGATTGCCGAAAAGATTGCGGAAGCTCGGGCTGAGGGCGATCTGAAAGAAAATGCCGAATACCACGGCCAGCGCGAACGCCAAGGGCTCCTGCAGGCGCGGATCAACGACAAAAAGGCCAAGCTGGCCAACGCCTTCATCATCGACCCGGCCAAACTGCCCAAAGACGAAGTTGCGCTGCTGGCCACCGTGACGGTCAAGGATCTGGACTACGGCGACGAAGAAGAGTTCACCCTCGTCGGCCTTGGCGATGAAGACTACGACGCTGGAAAGATCCTCTCGAGCAGCCCGATCGGCTCGGCCCTGCTGGGCAAGAAGGTCGGCGACAAGGTCGAAATCGCCGTCCCCAAAGGAAAGCTCAAGTTCGAAATCCTTGGCATCGAATACCGGGACCTCGATTAACAATCGGCCAACTGGTTATTAACCACAGGGCGTTAGCCCGCGGTTTGCCTTCTAGCAACTAGCTGCTAGTCGCTAGAGAAAGAGGCGCTGTCGCCTGCGGACTGAAGATCGGCAAGCTCACGCGCTTCCCTATTAACACTGGCGTTCTTGAAAGGAGAGGGCTGGCATTGGCAAGTGACAACACCCAAGGTGCGGCGGGATCAGCGGGCGCCGAAGGACCTGTCAAGGAACCTTCGCTCGGTCCAGCCTGCCTGGTGATCGCCATGCTCGGCCTGGCCACGTTCCTGGCGGTCTGCGCCTTCGGCAGCTTTTTCTTCTTCAGCGATCAACCCGCTCTGGCCGAGCGTGGCATCACGCAGCAGCTCGTTCCGTGGGTCGAATCGAGCACGCTCTCGCCCGCCGACAAACAAGCGGTGCTGGTCGAACTGGAGGACGTCGTCGAGAAGATCCGCTCGCGGCAGCTCACCTCGCGCCAATTGTCGCGGCTGAAAAACGCCCTCGAAGACAATCCGGTGCTCCTGTGGGGCACAGTCGAAGCAGTCATCGCTCAGGCCGACGAGGCCGGCATGTCGGAAGTGGAGATCGAAGCGGGCAAGCGAATCGCCAACCGCTTGCTGCGATCGGCCGCCGAGCGCAAACTCGGCCGCAACGATCTGGTCTACTTCCTCGAAGGCTGCACGCACGCGCGGGCCGACGGACAGGGGCTCGAGGTCAATTCGCCGCTGACCGCCGCGCAGATCCAGGAATTTTTAAATCGCGCCGAACGCTTTCTCGACGGCATGCAAGTCTCCAAAGAGCCGTTTAAAAAAAGTGTGCCTGAGGTTTTCCACGATCTGATTG
>JBQCEI010000126.1:0-6051 GCA_051960375.1 Aureliella sp.
GAATAAAACGATAAGAGGAGTGTGAAAGTTTCATTAATTGCTCGCGCCTACTATCGAAGAACGCGCTCTATTAATCGTCAGCTTCCTGTAACTGTTAGCGTCGAGCAACTCTACGGTGGTCGGACATGCGCTGGGCGGACTTGAGACTCTGCACAAGGCAAAAAAACTGGACGCCGATGCTTATTTCACCGCGATGCCCAGCGCTCTCCTAATCGACAAAAAAGCCCAGCCGATTAAGGCCATGAAGCTGGCGGCCAAGTTGCTCAAAGAAAAGAACTTCTCGGGCTCACGCGCGACCGCAGCCGGTGCTCTCACGCCAGCGCTTCAACATGCCAATCCCGATGTGCAACAAGAAGCGGTTGCTCTGCTTGAATCGCTGAAGGATTCGATCGCTCTCGAGCTGGCCGACGAGCTCTCGCAATTGGCAGACGCCGTCGCGGTTCCGCTCCGCCCGCGGTTTGGCGAGCTGCTGAAAAGTCTGAAAGTCGCTCCTGAGATTCAGTCGCCCTCGGGATCGTCCAAAGCGACGCGAGCGCGTCCGAAAGGCCTTTCTTCCGCAACCGTCGTTAGTTCGACGAGCGAGCCGGAGCCGACAAACACGCCAGCCTCGGAAGAATATATCGGTCGAGCCGAAGCACTTCCCGAATCTCTGCGTCGCGCATCGGGTGTAGACGCAGCACTCCAGGCGCTGGCCAGCGCTGCACCGCCGGCCATCGTGCCGATCGAGAAGCATGTCATCCCGCGTTGCGATCCGTCGGGAGCAGTCATCCCGATCGCTTCGCTGGAGGAATTGATCGCGACCGTCTCGGCCGTCATTGAACGAGTCGAGCACGTCATGGACTTGGAGCGGATCCTCGACGGCATTGCTCGTTTTCATAAGGAGCAGCCGGACGATTTCGAACAACGTGTCGCTGCGCTGCGTCAGCGCCTCACCAAGCGGGCCGAACGAGGAGAATTGGGACGCTTCTCTGGCGCTGATCACGAGCTGATGCAGTTGATCCACACGTGGCTCGAACTGCCGGCACTGCCACCATCGGAATCCGTACACTGGTACCGAATGCGAGCCTGGTTTTTGAACGCCAGGATAGATGCAATATGCGGCCGCATTCGAGAATCGAGATGGAAAGTTAATCCTAGGCACACAACCCCGATGCCGTTGCTGTCACTGCCGACGCATCAAGGCGGCTGGATCGATCCAATCGTTCTGGTGGAAAGGCTGGAGAAGCATTATGTCGAACACAGCGAACATCCCTGCTATTTCGATTTAGCCCAGGCCATGCTACGGCTTGCGCCCGACGGCCGAGCCCAGGCCCTTCAGCGGCTGAGCAAGCCGAGTTATTACAACGGCGACACTCTGCTGCGCTATGCACTGGGTGACGACTGCCAACTCAAAGAGAGCGGAGGTTGGGGGATCGAAGTCGCGATGATCGCGGCCGTGCGAGCACGCGCCGTTAGCCTGGGCGATCCCGACTACCAGCCAGCTCTGCCGGTTGCCAAGGCGTTCTTCGACGAGAACGAGGCCGTACACGTGACCGGGGCCATGATGGACGATCCGACCATCCCGTTCTCGCTGGCGGAAGTCGCATTCTCGTACCAGCCTTTTATCGTGAAGGCGTTCGATCCTCATGATCGGCAGTGGTGGGTCGACGCGTGGGAAGCGATGACCAACCCGATGGACACCGCAGCCAGTTGCATGGCCGGACACATGGTGCACTTGATGGACCCCGAGGCGACGTGGACCTACGAGGCATGCCGGCTGGCCGTGGTCGCATCGTCGAACGATCGAAATGAAACCCGAGTATATGCCACCGATGCGCTCATCGAGTCGATCGCCCGAGCCTTGGTGATCCCCGCGCAGTTAGGTCGCGCGCTTGCCAAGTGCATGAAACAGATTGTTCTCAGCCGAACGCTCAACGTTCTGAAACAGGTTGCTCAGGCATCGCACCTGCATCACTGGGTCGTGCTCGAAGCGCTCGATCACTGCATCGTTCAATTGCCCGAGATGCCCAAGGACCTTCACTTGATACTTGGGCAAATGCTCGAAAGCGCCATGGTGCTCGAGGCCGCACCGAGCGCAGAGGCATGTGAAAAGCTGAAGGCGCTAACGGGAAAGACCAAGACCGGCAGACTGGCGACGGAGCTATTACAACTTTCCGCCTCCTCAGCCTGGAAGAGGCGCATCGACGAACTGATCTGCTCCGCCACCCTGGAACGCGCCGAGCGCTGGCAGGCGATCACAGCGGCTCATGCCGATGCCGGTAACGTCTCGGGCAGCGCTGAAAGAGAGTGACCCAACGTGGGACGGCAGTCCCTTGCCGTCAAGCACCCGGCAAGCAGCCCTGCGCGCACCACCTTCCTCCGAAAGCCGCGAAGCGGCCAAAGAAGAGAAGAGCTGGACGGGCAGAGTCGAGCGGCTTGCCGGGTGCTGACGGCAGAGGACTGCCGTCCCACAGTTCGCTCACGAACTTCTCGGCAGCCTCATATCGCATCGGCCGGTAACGTCTTGGGCAGCGCTGAAAGAGAGTGACCCAACGTGGGACGGCAGTCCCTTGCCGTCAAGCACCCGGCAAGCCGGCCTGCGCGCACCACCTTCCTCCTAAAGCCGCGAAGCGGCCAAAGAAGAAGAGCTGGACGGGCAGAGTCAGGCGGCTTGCCGGGTGCTGACGGCAGAGGACTGCCGTCCCACAGTTAGGCCACGGACCTTTCCTGCTGCACCAGCACGAGCACGAGAGGTTATATTGTGAGCGCGATGGTCAATTCAGTTACTCGAGCACGAGAGATCTCAAGGAAGGCAACAACCCGATGAGCACCACTCCGATCCGCGTCACGGTCTGGAATGAATTCGTTCACGAGAAAACCAATCCGGCCGTGACGAAGGTTTATCCGCAGGGAATTCATGCCGTGATCGCAGACGGTTTGCGGAAGAGCCTTGGCAGTGCGGTGGAGGTGCGGACGGCGACGCTCGAGGAACCCGAGCATGGGCTCAGCGATGAAGTGCTCGCGTCGACCGATGTCATGCTGTGGTGGGGACACGCCGCGCACGACCAAGTTGCCGACAGCATCGTCGCCAAAGTGCACCGCCGCATCCTCGAGGGGATGGGGCTGCTGGTGCTGCACTCGGGGCACTTGTCGAAGATCTTTCGCACGCTGATGGGCACGACGTGCATGCTCCGCTGGCGCGAGGCCGGCGAACTCGAGCGGCTGTGGATCGTCAGCCCAGGTCATCCGCTGGTCGAAGGCATCGAAGACGAGTACTTCGAATTGCCGGCGACCGAGATGTACGGCGAGTTCTTCGATATCCCTCAGCCCGACGAGCTGGTGATGATCAGCTGGTTCGAGGGAGGCGAAGTGTTCCGCAGCGGCTGCACCTTCCGTCGCGGCAAAGGGAAGATCTTCTATTTCCGCCCCGGGCACGAAACGTATCCGATCTACCACAACGCGCAGGTCCAACGCATTCTGGCCAACGGCGTCCAGTGGGCTCGGCCCACCCGCGGACCGGTGCGGCTGGATGGACGCAACATCACCGAGCCGCTGAGCCCGATTCGCAGATAGTTTTTACCGCGGAGAGCGCGGAGAAAGACCGGCGGATCAGCGTTTCGAATAATCGTTCTTGGCCCCGACGGGGCGGACGGGTCGGGTGGCTACGGCCTTGCGGCCCGGCGGCATCGGTTCGATGTGCAGCCGCAGCGGCCCGTAGCAATTGTTGAACTGGTCGATGAACTCTTGCTGATCTTCCTCGGGCAAGCAAATCGTACCTACGAATCGATTGTCCTGGCGAATGAGCCCCGTCATCGGCTCGCGTTGGTAACTACTCGACATGCTTGCACCCGCACTTACTTAAGCTTGTGGTTCAGTCATCCTGAAAGGATCGAGGGCTTCGCGGAGCGTATCGAGCGGCAAAATTCCTTCGTCCTCGCACAGCTGCCGGATCGTCTTGCCGGTAGCAAATGCCTCTTTCGCCAGCTTGGCAGCTTTTTCGTATCCGATCAATGGATTGAGACTGGTAACCATCGAAAGACTTTGTTCGACCGAGGCGTTGCACGCTTCGCGATTCGGTTCGAGCCCTTCCATGCAGAATTCGATGAACGCCCGCGCGCCACTAGCCATCAGGTGGATGCTCTCGAGCACGGCATGTCCCATGACCGGCATCATGATGTTCAGCTGGAAGTTGCCGCCTGCCGCGCCGCTGATCGTCACCGTCTGATCGTTGCCGATGACGCGGGCAGCCACCTGCATGAGGCTCTCGCACATCACCGGGTTGACCTTGCCCGGCATGATCGAGCTGCCCGGCTGGCGGTCGGGCAGGACGACTTCGAAAAAGCCGCAGCGCGGTCCCGAGCCGAGCCAGCGAATATTGTTAGCCACGTTCATCAGCGTGGTCGCGATCGTCTTCAGATCGCCGTGGCACTCGACCAGTCCGTCGCGCTGGGCGTTGGCTTCGAAGTGATTGGCCGCTTCGACGAACGCGATTCCGGTCTTATCCGCCAGCGCCGCAGCCACCCGGCGACCGAACTCCGGATGCGTATTGATACCGCTGCCAACCGCCGTTCCACCGACAGGCAATTCCAGCACTGCATTGAGAGCCGCTTTGGCGCGGCCGACCGACAGTTCGAGCTGCCGTGCAAAACCGCCGAACTCTTGCCCCAGTCGCAGCGGCGTGGCGTCCATCAAATGCGTGCGGCCGATCTTGATAATGTCGTCCCACTGCTCGGCCTTGGTGGCCAGCTGCTTTTGAAAGCTCTCGAGAGCCGGGATGAGCTGCTGCTGGATTTCGACCGCCACCGCGACGTGGATCGCCGTCGGGAACGTGTCGTTGGTGCTTTGACCCATGTTGACGTGATCGTTCGGATGGATCGGCTTTTCCTCGGCAAAGCGGTCGCCTTGCATCAGCTCGATCGCGCGGTTGCTGATCACTTCGTTGATGTTCATGTTGCTCGAGGTGCCCGAGCCGGTCTGGAAGACATCGACCGGGAACTGATCGGCCAGCTTGCCATCGGCCACTTCCAAAGCGGCAGCTAGCATGGCATCGACCTGAGCGTCGGTGAGGGGATTTTTGCCGCTGCCGGTCAACTTGCCCAGATCGCGGTTGGCAATTCCGGCGGCGTACTTCACCAGCCCCATGGCGCGAATCAAAGCCGGAGGCAACCGCCACCCCGAGACCGGGAAGTTTTCCACTGCCCGCTGGGTCTGGGCGCTGTAGTAAGCCTGCGCCGGAACCTTGACTTCACCCATCGAATCGCGTTCAGTTCTATACTCCGACATGGTCCCCACTAGTACTCAAAGTGTGTCAAGATGTTGGAAAACCAGCATCCTACCGCAGCGGGCGCTGGACGTCGACGGCAGCCGAGCAGCGGCCCGATTTCCCTCCCAGAGCCCGAGCGCCTAAACTTAACGTAAGGAAGCGCCGCGGCTTTTTAACAGCGGAGAAAGAGTTCCTCCGCGCTCTCCGCGCCTCCGCGGTAAAACGACAGTTCCACTCATCCTACGCAGAGAGCCACATGGGGCTACTGAGCAAACCATCGGCCGGCGACACCCTGGCCAATTCCTCGGGCGAGGAGCCCAACAGCTTGATGACTGCCCTGTCGGGCTGCATGTTCTTGCTGCTGGTGGTCCTGATCACGACCGGCATGCTGATCGTCAATGCCGTGGTGTGCCTGTCGGTCCACTCGGCCTTCATGACCTTCGGCCCACCGAAAATCGTCGACGACCCCAGCCTGGCGCCATATGTCGGCCAGCTGTTTTACTTCGTCGTACCGGTGCTGCTGACGATCGTCCAGTGGAATCTGCTCGACCGCCTCAACCGCCTCTTCCGCCGCCCGTAGGACCACTCGTTCCCAGGCGGAGCCTGGGAACGAGGGACCTCCGCGGTAAAACTCGAAGCCTACACCAACACCTGCTCGATGACGTGCCCATGCACGTCGGTCAAGCGGCGGGCGGTGCCGTTGTACTGGTAAGTCAACCGCTTGTGGTCGATGCCGAGCAAGTGCAGCATGGTCGCGTGCAAGTCGTGCAGCGAGAGCACATTTTCGACCGCCTTGAACCCCAGCTCGT
>JBQCEI010000127.1:0-2302 GCA_051960375.1 Aureliella sp.
CGCGCTCTCTGCGTCTCCGCGGTAAAAATCTTACGGTGGATCGTAGCCGCCGTGGCTGAACGGGTTGCAGCGGACGATTCGCCAGAGGCCGCGCAGGATGCCGCTGACAAGTCCGTATTTCTCGATCGCCTCAATCATGTACTGGCTGCAGCTCGGTATGTAGCGACAACGCGGACCGACCAGCGGAGAGATGCCGCGCTGGTAGAAACGCACCAGCCCGATCGCGATCGCCTTGGGCACTCTGCGCAGGTCGTACATCGCTGAGATAGGCCTCGCCTGATTTGTGCTAGCGGCGCGTTGAACGCGTCCGGCGTCTTGCCGCGAACCGCGGGCTAACGCCCGGCGGCTGATCAATGAACGTGATTCAGCTTCGCTCGCGGCGGCCCAGTTGCCGGGCTAACCGCGCGGTCAGGCTTGCCAGCGAGCGCTCGATGGCGGCGTATTCGGCTACCGCTCCGCGCCGGGGACGAACCACCAGATCTAAACGCCCCAGCCCCGGCGAGCGTGCAGCCAGGCGGCGGTAGGCTTCACGAATCAGCCGCTTCCAGCGATTGCGACACGGCGCGTTGCCGACGCGTTTGGAAATGCTGATCCCGATCCGGCCAGTGCTAGTTCCAGTGCCAGTGCTAATAGCTTGGCGCCCGTGAATGACCAGGACGTGGTCGACGATGACATGACCGCGTTGGAACAATTCATCGAAGTCGGTGCGCGAGCGCAGCCGCCTCGATCGAGGAAATCGTTCGCTGGCGCGCTCGGCTGGGGAGCCGGCTGATTCAGCTACCTTCGGGTCCGGCTTACCAGGCGAGCTTGTCACGAACCGAACCGGTGTATTGTTGCTCGATCGTGGCGATTGCCTCGCGGGCCGAATCGTCGAGCGATGCGGGGAGTTTGATTTGCAGTTCGACGTACAGATCGCCCGCTTCACCGCTGGGCAAGCGAACACCTTGTCCTTTGATGCGCAAGCGCCTGCCGCTGCTGCTGCCGGGCGGAATCTTCAGGGTTACTTCGCCGCCGGGGGTCGGCACGTCGACCGTGGCCCCCAGGGCTGCCTCGCCCAGAGTCACCGGCAACCGCAGTTCGAGGTTGTTGCCGTGACGTTTGAAGTGCGGATGGGGAGCCACTTGGATCGTCACGATCAGGTCGCCCGCATCGCCGCCGGCTCCCGGCTCGCCTCGCCCGCGGAGGCGGATCTTCTTGCCCGAGTCGACTCCGGGAGGAATCTTGATTTGGATCGTTTCGTGCTTGCCGCCGCGCTCGATCGAGATATCGCGGAAACCGCCCAGGACGGCGGTATGGAATGGGACGACGACCTCGGCGGCAAGGTCGCTGCCGCGCGCCGGCGCTGCGTGGCGACGGCCGCGCGTGCGCCCGCCTGCACCAGCAAACTGCTGGAAGATATCGCCCAGATCGCCTTCGAACTGAAAACCGCCTCCACCGCCTTGACCCTGGCCTCGACCGCCGCCGAAGATCTGCTCGAGGTCAAACGGGAACGGGCCAGCGCCGCCGCCGCCGCCGCCAGGTCCCCCGCCACCGAAGCCCGCGCCACCCGGTCCTGCGCCGGCCGCGATGTTTTCAAAGCTCGGCCCAAACTGGTCGTAGAGTTTGCGTTTCTCGGGATCGCTTAAGACGTCGTAGGCATGCTGGATCTGCTGAAACTTCTTCTTCGCAGCGGCATCTTCCGGATTCATGTCCGGATGGTACTTCCGAGCCAGTCGGCGATACGCCTTCTGGATCTCCTCGGGCGATGCCGTGCGGCCCACTTCCAGCGATTTGTAGTAGTCTTCGGCCATTGTCTTCGGTGATGCGTTTTGGCAGTGTTGCAACGGAAGAAGGAGTATAACCGTATTTACCAACAGCCGTCAGGCCCGCTGCTCCGGCATGTCATATTGGCTCAGCCTGCGCTTTCAGCCAAATGTTGCAAAAGCCAGGCCAGTAGCTCAAGGCTGTTTTTTCACCGCGGAGGGCGCGGAGAGCGCGGAGAACACACAGGCATTGTTGCTATGATAGGGGCCTGCGTTTTTGACTGTTTCCATAAGGCACTGCATCTGGAGGAGAAACCAACCGTGCTCAGAATCTGCCCA
Source organism: Aureliella sp. (assembly GCA_051960375.1). Lineage (GTDB taxonomy): Bacteria > Planctomycetota > Planctomycetia > Pirellulales > Pirellulaceae > Aureliella. The sequence goes on from JBQCEI010000127.1 coordinate 2,082, forward strand.
TGCGTGCAACGTTTTACGCTCAGCGCTTTACTCCTGTGTGCTGTGGCCGGCGCTTCGATGTTTATCGGAAGGAGTGCATCGGTGGCTCAAGACACTCAGAACAAGCCGCTGCGACACGTCGTGCTCTTCAAGTTCAAGGATTCTGCGAGCAAGGCGGACGTTGAGAAGCTGGTCGACGAGTTCCGCGCCTTGCCCAAGAAGATCCCGGTGATCGCCGACTT
>JBQCEI010000128.1:0-5578 GCA_051960375.1 Aureliella sp.
AGGACCACGTCTTCTGATTGGCCAGCGCCACGGCGGCTTGCCAGTCGCCGGGCTCGCGACCGAACTTGCCGTTGTTACCAGGAAGTTTAGCAGTCCACTGCCAAGAGTCATCACTGACGAGCGTCACGGCCGACGGGCCTTCGCCGAGCTGAGCCTGAAAATAAAGTCCGGCGGGATTCGCACTCGAGCCTTGGTTCTCGGCCACGATCAGCAGTTCGTTGCTTCCCTTGGGCAGCGACCCTAATGAAACCGCGACCGGCGTCATCCAGTTGTCGCCGCTGGCGAGCTTCTTGCCGTTGACGTACAGGGTAAAACGATTGTCGCACGAGATCGCCGCGCCGGACTGATCGACCGGCGCATCGAGTTCGAAACGTTTGCGGAACGCCCGCTTCTCGCCCGCCGGGGCAGGGGGCTCGCCGGCGGAAGACCAGATCCACTGGGCACTCAGTTGCAGGCCGCGGGCGGTCTCGGGATCGAGCTTGCCGCGGAGGAATTTGGCGTCCATCTTGGTCGGCGCCGTGCCGGTCAGTTGCCAAACCGTATCGACAAACTGCTCGGCCGTGAGCCGCTTGGCTCGCGGGCCGGCGAACTGGTAACCTTTGGTCGAATCCTCTCCCTCGAGCACTTCGCAGCGGCTTTGATAAGCGGCCGAGTTGGCGATCACTCGCAGCGTGTGCTTGAGGTCATAGCCGTGCTCGGCAAAGTCGCTCGCCAGCCAGTCGAGCAAGTCCGCATTCCACGGCTCGGTCTGCATTGCGTCGGTCGGATGGACAATGCCGCGACCGAGCATGCGATGCCACAAGCGATTGACGATCGTCCGCGTGAAGCGGCCGTTCTCCGGATGCGTCATCAGAGCGGCCAGTTGTTTCAGTCGCTCGGGCTGCGGCGCATCGGGATCGACTTGCCCGATTTCGGGGAACAGCCAACTCGCCTTCGCCTTGCGGCCGATCGGTTTATCGCAGCGGTGAATCTCCAGCGGCTCAGTCGCATAGATCGCCGCCAGCCCGTACGCTTCGTCGAGTTTCCAGCGATCGATGAAGCTGTCGTGGCACGAAGCGCACTTCATGTTGATTCCGAGCAGCGACTGCGAGACACTTTGGGCGAACTGGATCTCGAGCGTCTGGCCGGCGCTGACTTCGCCGCGCCACTTGATGCCGTCGATGAAGCCGCGGCTCTCGTCCGATGGCGGTGCGATCAGCTCGCGGACGAACTGGTCATACGGTTTGTTGTGGATCAGCGAGTCGTACAGCCAGGTGCTGATTTGCTTGCGGCCGCCGGTGATGAAGCCGGTGCCGTCGTAGTCGTTGCGCAGCAGATCGTTCCAGAAAGTCAGCCAGTGCTCGGCGTACGCCATGTCGTCGGCGAGCAACGCATCGATGTACCGGCTGCGCTTGTCGGGCCGCTGGTCCTTGAGGAACGCGTTCAGCTTGTCGGTCTCGGGCAATAGGCCGGTCAAGTCGAGGCTGGCTCGGCGAGCGAACGCGGCATCGTCAATCGCAGCCGGCCGCGGCAGTTTGTGCTCAGCCAAGTAGCTGTCGATGATGCGATCGATCGGCTGGGTGCGGCCATCGTGAGCCGGCGGCAACTCGGGTCGTCGCGGACGCAAAGGGGGTTCGTAGGCCGCCGCTTGAAAAGCGAAGCCATCCTCCCAGGCCGCGCCGCCATCGATCCAGCGCTTAAGCAGTTCCACTTCGGCATCGGTCAAGCGCGGGCCTTCGGGCGGCATCCGCTCCCCTTCGGCATCCGAGCTGACCACGTCGACCAGCCGGCTCTCGGCCGCTTTGCCCAGTTCGACGACCGGGCCGTTCTCGCTTCCCTCAAGCAGGTCGGCTCGCGTGTTGAACGAGAAGCCACCTTTCTTGCTCTCGCCGGCATGACACTCGGCGCAGTGCTTTTTCAGCAGTGGCACAATCTCGTGCGCGAAATCAACCGGCTCTTTGGGACGGTCGGCCGCTAGCAGAACGCTACCAAATGGCGAACAGAAAATCGCGATGAGAGTGAGGCAGTATTTCATAGGCGGGATTTTCGGGGGTTAGGGGTCCCACTATTTTACCGCGGAGACGCGGAGAGCGTAGGGAAAAAATTCCCCTCGTTACCAGGCTCTGCCTGGGAACGCAATGTTTTGGAGGCTCTGCCTCCTGCGCACCCGCCGTGAAGGCTTGCTAAAGTGGCTGCCCCGGCGAGGCGGAGCCTCGAAGACAGTGCGTTCCCAGGCGGAGCCTGGGAACGAGTTGTTACAAGCCAGCTTCGACGACGCAGATCTGATTCCAGACTTCATCGCCGATGGCCACCGGCCTGACGTAGGCGATGCGATCGCCGGCGGGCGAGAAGACGCAAGCCTCGCAGCGCGGTGCGAAATCACCGGAGCGCGGCTCGGTCAAGCGCCGCGTTCGTCCGCTGGTGATCGAAGTTGCGCACACGCAGCCCCCGGCCACATGCGCGATCCACTGGCCGTCGGGCGAAACGCTGAAGGCCGAGGTCACGCCTCCTTCGATCTGGGAAATCTGCACCGGCTCGCCTCCGGTGGGCGAGATGCTCCAAAGCTGCGCCGCGGCGCTGGCGTCACGCATCAAGAAAAAGATCTGCGATCCGTCGGGCGTGCTTCGCGGCCAGTGACGCGGACCCGATACACCCGGCGCCGAAAAGTTTTGCGTGTAGGTCAAGCGTCGCTGCCGAGTGCCGCGCGGCGGCCGCGGTCTTGTCAAAGCGGTTCCCTCGAGCGGTCCATCGGGACCTGGAAGGGTCAAATCCTCGGGCAGATCGACGACGAACAGTTCGGTGCTCCTCGCGCCGCGCTCGGTAACGATGTCGCCGAGGAACGCGATCGCTGGCTGATGGTTGCTCGCGCCGCCTACTCGATAGCCGTAGCGACCGATCCAGGCATCTTCATACGCGCGATCGATCTGGTCCGAGCCTGGCTCGGGCTGGTCCCAGGTCTGCGTCACCAGCACGCTGAAGTAGCTGCCGCTGTGATTGCGGGGATGACTCGCGTGTACTTCGACGCTCCGCACCGGAGCGCTGACGCCGACGTTGCGTTGATTCTTTTCAGCTAGTCCACCTGCCACTGCGCTCGCCAATACATGGTCTTCATACGTGAACGCGACGAGCTGGCCGTCAGCATCGAACGTATGCACGTGACTCCCGCCGCGAAGCGCGCCGGGGACGAACGGCTTGGCGTAGCACATGGCATCGAGATGAACCGGCTGGCGCTCGCCGGGTCTTAGTACCACGCCGCAGCGATGATAAGCAGCGTACTGCCAATCGGCGGTCGGATGTTCGGGGCCATGAATAAACACGACGCGATCATCAACCGGCGAGCAAGTCGCGACGCCGCAGCAGGCACCGCGCTGGCTTTCATAGAGCCGCTCGACCTTGCCCGAGCGAACGTGCACGCGCTCGATCCAGCGGCCATCGAAGACGTTTCCGGCAGCATCGCTTCGCGTGTCGTAGACGATCCACTCGCCGTCCGCTGACCAGCATCCGATGTTGGTCAAGATGTGCCCGTAAGCATCCTGCGTGAGCTGGCGGTCGGTCATGAAGAGCAGCCAAGATTTTTACCGCGGAGGACGCAGAGAGCGCGGAGCATCCTCCGCGCTCTCTGCGTCTCCGCGGTAAAAACTGCATGGAATAAAACTACGCAAACAGATCGGTAACCGCTTGCCCCTTGCCGTCCTGGGTGACGTAGAACGGCCGGTTCTCGATGTCGAACTTCGTTTTCGGGCTGATGCCCATCGCGGTCATGATCGTGGCGTGCAGGTCCATGACGCTGACCGGGTCCTTGATCGCAACCAGCGGCCGCTCGGGGGCGGTTTCGCCGTACAGGAAGCCGCGCTTCATGCCGCCGCCGAACATCACCACGCTCGTGCCGCCGGTGAAGTGGCGGTGCAGTCCGTAGTGCTTCATCTCGCTCACCTTGTCGACTTTGAAAGTCGCCTGGTCGGAGGCGTTCGAACCGGGCTTGCCTTCGACGATCGCATCGCGGCTGAACTCGCTGGCGATGATCACCAGCGTACGGTCGAGCAAGCCGCGTTCTTCCAGATCGGCGATCAAGGTCGCGATCGGCATGTCGATCTCTTTGTGCAGACCCGCCACGGTCTCGTGGCCGTTGGCATGCGTGTCCCAGTAGAGGAACGGTACGTATTCGGTGGTCACTTCGACGAAGCGAGCCCCCGCTTCGATCAAACGCCGCGCCAGCAAGCAACCGCGGCCGAAGCGGCCCGTGTCGTACTTGGCGCGCACCTCGGCCGGCTCGAGCGAAATGTCGAAGGCATCGCGGTCTTTCGAGCTGAGCAAGCGATACGCGTTGTCCAGGCTGCGAAGCATCGACTCGCGCTGATAATCGCTCATCACATCGCGATTGGGGCTTTGATCGACCAGCTTGCGGAACAGTCGCTGGCGATTGGCAAAGCGCTGCGCGTCCATGCCCGGCGGTGGCTTGACCGACTGAGCGGCCAGTTCGGGGAAGGGCAAGTTCATCGGCCCGAATTCGTTGCCGAAAAAGCCCGCAGTTGTGAAGGCTTTGATCTCTTCGGTCTCGCCGAAGCCTTCGAGGCGCTGGCCGATGTTGATGAAGGCGGGAATCACCGGATTGCGCGGCCCGAGCACCTTGGCCATCCACGCGCCGATGTGCGGACAAGCGACCGTTTGCGGCGGCACGTAACCGGTGTGCCAGTGGTATTGATGCCGCGAGTGCAGGATGCTGCCGAGGTCGGGTTGATACGCGCTGCGAATCAGCGTCGCGCGGTCCATTACCTTGGCGATGTTTTCCAGTCCCTCGCAGATCTTGATGTTGTCGACCGCCGTATCGATCGCCGGGAAGGTGCTGAGCATGGAACTGATTTCCAGCCCTTCCTTGAACGGCGAGTAGCGTTTGGGGTCGAACGTATCGGGCGCCGCCATGCCGCCCCCCATCCACAGCAGGATGCACGCATCGGCCGTCGCCTTGGGATGCTCGACTTCATCGGCCGCGCGGACCATCTGCGGCTCGCCAGTCATCCAAGCCGCCGCGCTGGCCGCTGCCAGTTTCTTTAAGAAGTCGCGGCGCACGTCGCTCTTGGGGCGCTGGGGATCTAGGTTTTCGGAGTTGAAGTCGAGTTCCATGATTGTTTCGCCTAGTGCTACGGGCATTTTTCTTAAGGACCAAAGGTCCGTCATCCCTTAGCCCAGCCCCAGCGGGCTGGGATCGCTTTGCGTCCGTCGCATCCCAGCCCTGTCGGGCTGGGCTAAGGAATCGCGGGCCTTTGGCCCTAACAGACAGGATCGCAAAGCACCAACCCATCACCTCACAAACTGATACTCCGGCAACATGATCACCGACCACATCAAGTCCTCGACGCCGCGCGGCTCGAGCTGCTCGCCGAGCAGTTCGCCGGCGAGTTTGCGTTCTTCGTCGGTCGGCAACCGCGATAGGGCGCTCTGGTACAGCCAGTCGACCAGCTCATCGCGGTCGGCCCAATCGCGCTCGAGCACGTGCTTGGCGCCCGCGCTGAGCATTCCGGCCAGTTCGTCGCCGTTGGCTAGGTCGATCGCTTCGAGCGTCGACAAATCATTCGGCCGCATCGATACGATTTGATCGCGG
>JBQCEI010000129.1:0-5568 GCA_051960375.1 Aureliella sp.
TCGCCGATCTGGCCGCGGCGCTGTCCGACATCAACGCGCTGGCAGCGGCTCATTGTCTGCAAATCTTGGCCGCTCAAGGGGACGCCGAGTCGCTGGCCGTGCTCTGCGAACTGATCAAGCGCCAAACGCTTGAGGATGAACAAAGCGTCGCCGTGGCGCTCAGTCCACTCTTTCAGTGGCCGCCGCCGGAGCTGGCCAGCGTCTTTGAGATGATCGGCGAAGACGTTTGGAAGTGGCAGTTGCTCGGTCCGCTGCTGGATCTGGCAGGCCACGCGCTGCGCAAAGGCAAGCTGAAGCAGCATCCGCTGGCCGGACAAACCGGCCGCCTGCGCGAGTTGCTCAGCGGCACCGTGCAGCGGTTAGCTCGACTGGAAGAAAATCCGCAGCAGTTCGGCGACGACGTCCCGAGCATCCAGCGCGTCCTCAGCAACGCCATCGCGCTGGCCGTCTCGCTGTGCGACACTCTGGGACTGATCGGCGACCAAGAGGCCGAAGGCAAGCTCAATCAGGCGATGAGCTTGTCGCATCGCCGCGTCCAGACCGAGGCGGCCGGCGCGCTGGCTCGGCTGGGCAAAGCGGAAGGCAAGCGCCGGCTGATCGAACTGGCGCAAGATCCGGCAGCGCGGCTGCGCGCTTTGACCTACTGCGACGAACTGGGAATCGAAGACCCGAGCCTCTCGGAGCTGCGCTCGCCCGCTTCGATGGCGGAGGCTGAAGTGGTCTCTTGGCTTGCCGATCGCGAACGCTTTGGCGTGCCGCCGGCGAGCCTCGAACTGGTCGATGAACGCACGCAGTACTGGCCGAGCTACGAAGAACCGCAGAACTGTTTTCTGTTCCGCTTCACTTACCACTTCAGCCAAGGCGATCTGAGCAACATCGTCATCGCCGGCCCGCTGGTCTACGCCTTCCAGGCCGATCTGCGACAGCTCGCCGTCGAGGATATCTACAGCATCTTCGCCGGCTGGCAAGCAGAACACGAAGACATCTACGAAGTGGCCGCCCCCCAGTTCAACGCCGCGCAAAGGGGCGAAGCCGAACGCCTCGCGAAGGACCTCAGCTCGCAAGGCATCGAAGACTTGCAGATCCTCGCCCTGACATTTTTCTTTGGCGAACGAGCCGTGCTGGCCGTCGGCACGCGGGCCGGCGGGAACGTCTGCGGGATCAGCGACGGCCTCGAATCGCTCGTCCAGCCAATCGACAACCGGCCGACCAGCCTGACCCCCGACCTGGTCCTGGCGCTCTACCGCGGCCGAAAACTGCTGCGAACTTTCAACGTCTGAAGTAATCTGGTCAGTGATCAGCCGCCTGGCGGTAGCCCGCGGTTTGCCTAAGAAACCGGACGCTCCCGCGTGCCGGCTGATGGAATCTGTGGTTCATCGTTTTTCGGCTCGCCTTTCCGAACTGGCCTTTTGACTGTGTCGATGCGCGGAATTGTTCGAACGCTGATCGTCCTGTCGGCTATGGCCGGAATCATCGCGGCCATCTATTTTCCGGCCGCGGAATACGTGCGCGAGCGCAATCGGCCGAAGTTCCGCGTGCAAGCGGTCACCCGCGGGCCGCTGACGCAGAACGTCAATGCGACCGGCACCGTCCAGCCGGTCCAACGAGTCACCGTCGGTTCGACCGCTAGCGGGCCGATCGCCGAGCTGTGCGCCGATTTCAATGACCACGTCAAGCAGGACCAGTTGCTGGCCCGAATCGATCCGCGTCTTTATCAGCCGATCGTCGAGCGCGACGAAGCGTTCATGCGGACGCGCGAAGCCGAAGTGCTGCGCGCGCAGGCCCGTTTGCAGCAAGCGATCAACGAAGAGCAGCGGGCTCTCGAGCTGCAAAAGGTGAGCGCCGACTTTATCTCCGCCACCGAAGTCGACCAGATGAAGTTCAATCGGCTCGTTCAGGAAGCCGAACTGAGCGTGGCCAAGACCGCCGTCGAACAAGCGCGAGCCAACCTCGATAACTCGCGAGCCAACCTGGCATACACCGAAATCCGCTCGCCGGTCGACGGCATCATCATCGATCGCAAAGTCGATGTCGGGCAGACGATCGCCGCTCAGTTTCAAACGCCCGAGCTATTCATCGTGGCGCCGCGAATGGAAGAGGAGATGCACATCTACGCCGCGGTCGACGAAGCCGATATCGGCCTGATCCGCCAGGCTCGCGATGCCGAACAGCCGGTGCGATTCAGCGTCGATGCGTACCCCGATCGCATCTTCGAGAATGGTCGCATTCTGCAAATTCGGCTCAGCAGCAGCGAAGAGCAAAACGTGATCACGTATCCCGTCATCGTCACCACCCCCAATCCCGACATGCGGCTACTGCCGGGCATGACGGCCAATCTGTCGTTTCAGATCCGCCACAAAGAGGACGCGATCAAGATCCCCAACGCCGCTCTGCGGTTCTATCCCCCCAAGCGCGACTGGGTCCACGAAGACGACCGCGCGATCCTCGACGGCATCCAAGAACTCGCCTCGGCCCAGCGCGGCCAGTCGAGCCAGAGCCGCAATCGCTCAGCGACCGAACGCACCGAAATGGCCCAGCAGCGCGAGCGCCGCCACGTGTGGATCGTCCAAGACGGTCTGCTCCGAGCGGTTCCCGTCGTCACCGGCATCTCCGACAGCCGCACCACCGAACTGGTCGAAGGCAAACTCAAGGAAGGCGACGAACTAGTCGTCGGCGAAATGCCCAAGACGTAACCACCGCCTTTCCTCCTCCGCGCTCTCCGCGTCCTCCGCGGTAAAAACTACATCGCAAAGATCGCAGTACCCCAAGCGAGCCCCGATCCGAAACCGCTCAAGAGAACGCGGCTCCCGGGGCCGATCTTGCCGCTGTGGATCGCTTCGTCGAGCGCCAGCGGGATGCTGGCGGCGCTGGTGTTGCCGTAGCGATCGAGGTTGACGATCACCTTCTGGCGGTCGACATGGAAATCGGCGACCGCCGAATCGATGATGCGAATATTGGCTTGGTGCAGTATCCAGCAGTCGAGATCGCCGACGTTCAAATCGGCGTGGACCAGGCAGTCGCGGGTGCTGTCCGACACGACCCGCACGGCCCATTTGAACACCGTGCGGCCTTCCATGTGCAGGTACTGCTCGCCGGCAGCCAGCCCTTCAGCGGTCATCGGTTGCCGACTGCCGCCGCTCGGAATGCACAGCGACTGAGCCCCTTCACCTTCCGAGCCGAGCGTGAAACTGACCAGCCCTTTGCTGCGATCGGCGGTCGGCCGCAGCAGGACCGCACCCGCGCCGTCGCCGAAGAGCGGATACGTTTTGACGTCAGCCGGATTGATCGCGCGGCTCATCACTTCGGTGCCGACGACCAGGGCGTTGCGAGCTGCTCCCGTGCCGACGAACTGGGCGGCCGTGATCATGGCGTACATGAACCCCGCGCAGGCCGCGTTCACATCCATCGCCGGCGCGATGCAGCCGAGCTGCCGCTGCAGATGGCAGGCGGTCGAGGGCGTTTGATGATCGGGAGTCATCGTCGCCACGACGATCAAGTCGACGTCGGCCGGTGCGAGCCCAGCTCGCTCGAGGCACTGACGAGCCGCCGGCAGGGCCAAGTCGCTGGCCGCCTGGTGATCGGCCGCGCGCCGCCGCTGCAAGATGCCCGTCCGCTGCACGATCCAGTCGCTGTCGCAGCCCAGCCGCGCTAAGTCGGCATTCTCGACGATCTGCTCGGGAAGATACGTACCGGTCGCGGCGATTTCGATACCGGTCAGTCGCCCCATGCGACTGCGGCCGCTCTGAGCGAGATTTTGGGCGGTGCGCTGGTGGCCGTCCGAACCCACATCAGCGGACGCGACACTCGACATGAATCTGGAGCCCTTGGCAAAAATAGAGAAACGCGAACCCGACCTTTCAGCCCAAAGGCTCCGCGGCGCGAGGTCGCCCATCATACCAGAAACCCGCAAACGCCCCAACGGCAACGCATGTCCAGATTCCCTCCGCGCTCTCTGCCTCCTGTGTGGCACTGGCTATGCCAGTGTCTTCCGATTCGAAGTACTAAAGCAGGAAGCCCTAACAAAACGCCCCAATGAGATCAGTACGAAGTCGAATGCAAGCGTAATTTCACCGAATGATTTGGCGTTGGACGCTCCCGTGGTGTTGCAACCTCATAACTTCGAAAAGAAGACACTGGCATAGCCAGTGCCACACAAGGTCAGAACGCCTGACTCACACCTTCCGCTTAGCCGGCTGCCCCGCCTTCTTCTTGGCAGTGCTCATCCCGGCACCGCGCCCAACGCCGAGTTCTTTGCGAGCACCGGCGATCGCGGCAGCTCGGTTCGGGTTGTCGGCCTGGCCGGTCATCTCGTAGAGGAAGCGGCTGGGGAAGGTCGGGCGCGGCTTGCCCCACTTCATGCGTTCCAGCGGCAGCGACAGCGTCAGTTCGTCTTGAGCTCGGGTGATGCCGACGTAACACAGCCGCCGCTCTTCGTCGACGTCGTCGGGTTTCTCGCGAATCGAGCGGCTGTGCGGCAGGATGCCTTCTTCCATGCCGACCATGTAGACGATCGGAAACTCGAGACCCTTGGAGCTGTGGTAGGTCATCAGCCACACGGCGTTGCGCTGCGCAGCCTTTTCCTTGGGGCTGCCGAACTCGCGTCCCGAGAGGGTCACTTGATCGATGAAGCCGGCCAGCGTCGGTTCGTCGGTTTCCGCTTCGTACTCGGCGATCGCGTTGACCACTTCTTCGACCGAGTTTTCGCGAGCCGTGCGTTCATCCGGCTCGGGATAGAGGCGGATCAGCTCCGACATGTAGCGAGTATCGGCGATCACGCCGCGGACAGCTTCGACCAGCGACATGCCTTCGTTGAGGGCGCTACGATACTTGTCGACCAGCCCCAACAGCATCGCGCACCCTTTGCGAGCCGGCTCGGGCAGCGAGCCGGTAACGCTGGTGCGGTGCATGATCTCCGAGACCGGTTCGCCGGCGGCGACGGCTTGCGAGAGCAGCGTCTGCACCGATTTGGCTCCGATGCCGCGAGGAGGCGTGTTGATGATGCGGAGCATCGACACTTCATCGCGCGGGTTGTCGACGATCTTCAAGTATGACAGAACGTCGCGCACCTCCTTGCGATCGAAGAACGACTGGCTGCCCATGAGCACGTACGGCACCTTGGCTTTGCGGAGCTCGGTTTCAAAGACGCGCGGCTGTTCGTTGGTGCGGAACAGAATCGCGATGTCGCGAGCCTCGCGCGTGCGGCGATCGAGGATGCGCTGAATCTCATGCGTCAGCGAGCGGGCTTCTTCGACTTCGTTTTTGAACTGCAGCACGCGCGGCGGCTGGCCTCCCATGCGGGCGGCCCGCAGCATCTTGTCGTGGCGATGCTTGTTGAAGACGATCAAGCGGTTGGCCGTTTCGAGAATCGCGGCGGTCGAGCGATAATTCGACTCGAGGCGGACCACTTTGGCGTCGGGCCAGTCGTTGCGAAAGTTCAAAATGTGCTGCACCTCGGCGCCGCGCCAGCCATAGATCGACTGATCGTCGTCGCCGACGACGCACAAGTTGCGATGCTCGCCCGCCAGATGCTTGATGATCCGATACTGCGACTGGTTCGTATCCTGGTAC
>JBQCEI010000130.1:0-2495 GCA_051960375.1 Aureliella sp.
AACGCTCGGGCAGATGATTCTTTCGTGCGTCCTGCGGCTCGACCAACGCTTCGGCGCGGACCACACAGCCAAAGTCCTTATCGGCTCGAGCGATCAGCGCGTGCTGCAGTTCGGGCACGATTCGCTCAGCACGTACGGCTTGCTGAAAGACCATTCGGTGTCGACGGTGCGGGGCTGGATCGAGCAACTGGTCAGTCAACAATTTTTAGTGCGCGATGGCGAACATCAAACGCTCCGCGTCACTCCTGGCGGCATGCGACTGCTGCGCCGCGAGGCGACCCCTTCGCTGTCGCGGCCCGTCGAGCGCAAAGCGGCTGCTCCCAAACATACCGCCGCCGATACTCAGTCGTGGGTCGGAGTGGATCGCGGCTTGTTCGAAGAGCTCAAGCGGCTGCGCTTGCGATTGGCTCAGGCGCGCAAAGTGCCGGCCTACGTCATCTTCGGCGATGCGACGCTGCGCGAACTGGCGCGAATCCGCCCGTCGACGCTCGACCGCTTGCGAGTGGTGCGAGGCATCGGACAGCAGAAGCTCCAGGACTTTGGCCAGAGCTTTCTCGAGGCTCTCGACGAGTACTGCGGCAATGCCGGCCTGGATCGCGATTGCAGGCAAGCGGCTGCTCCTGCCGATTCGGCTCAGTCGCAGTTGAAGCTGCCGGGGCTCGGCGTTGGCGCGATCGCGGCTCTCGAACACTTCCGCAACAAGATGTCGATCGACGAAGTCTGCGAGAAGATGGGGCGAGCGCGATCGACCGTCAGCGGTTACCTGTGCGAATACTTGAGGTACGACCGCGTCACCGATCCGACGCCCTGGGTCAACCCCGAGCTCATACCCGTCATTGAAGAAGCTTCGGCAGCGAGCACCGACGGGCGTTTGAAACCGATCTTCGAGCAGCTCGAAGGCAAGGCGAGCTACGACGAGATCCGCATCGTGCTCACCTGCCGCCAGAATCGCCTCGGCGCCACCGAGACTGCCGAGGCGATGTAATTCAGGCTGAAGATTTTACCGCGGAGGCGCGGAGAGGGCGGAGGAAGGCGTGCAGCGCTTCTATCCGCGCTCTCTGCGTCCTCCGCGGTTAAAAACTACTTCTCATCCTGCAGGCGGATGTCGTCGACCGAGGCGTAGCCCCCCTTGTTCATGTGGTCGACCAGCCGCACGCGGACCGCGGTGCCGACGTAGGGCTTGAGGTCGAGCGACTGACGCTCGAGCTTGTCCCCGTCGGTGCCGGGGAAGCGGCCGAGCACTTGGCCCGAGGTTTCGCTGACCACTTCCACGCACGCCTTGGGCTCGGTGCCACCGGCCACCAGTGCGCTCAGGCGCGGATGCGTCAGCACGAACGGGCGGCTGATCAGTTCGCCGACCGGCGCACCTTTGTCACCTGTAGCCGAGGTGGCCATGTACTTGCCATGAGCGCCGGGGCCCGCCTTGGCGACGACCGAAGCAGCCATCGAACCGCGGACTTCCCAGTCCTCGGTCTTGCCCGATTCGAAATCGAAGTTCAGCGGATGCTTGGCGTCGATGGCCGGGCGATAGCCGCCGACTTCATCGTCGATCGGTACGCTCTCGGTGGCCACGCGCTGCTCGAACGGATCTTGCGATACGAAGCGTTTGTCGGCGGGCCAATCTTTGGGCACTTGCAGGAAGAGGTACGCGCCGCGCTTGTTGCCCGAGACGATGTCGAGCAGTTTGTCGCCATTGACGTCGGCGACCATCACTTGCGTTCCGACCCCGCTCGAGTTGTCGATCACGTGCGGTACGAAGTGCACGCGGCCGGCTGAACGCTGCGTTTCCAGCCACACGAGCGACGCCGGCATGTGCGAACCTTCATCGCCGATCGCATGCGCCCACCAGCGCTTGCCGGTGATGATGTCGGGAATGCCGTCGCCATTGATGTCGCCGATGTCGACTGCGTGCAGCTGGCTGATCGCCATTCCGACCGGGCTCGACTTGGCGTCGGCCGTCATGATCTCGACCTTTTCAACTTTATCGTTCTCGGCGTCGAGGATGCGATAGTAAACCAGTCCGAACCCGTGCGCCGACAAGCCGGTGAGCACTTCGTTCTTGCCGTCACCATCGAGATCGACTGCATACATCTGCGAACCGCCGGGAGCCGCGAAAGCGACTTTGTGGAATTTCCACGGCTTGCCCGCGTCCTCTTGCGAACGCTTGCCCGGGTTCTCCCACCAGCCATCTTTCTCGATCAGGTCCATGCGCCGGTCGTTGTTGACGTCGCCCACGCCCAAGCCGTGCGTGTAGCGATGGTAGTTGTTGTTGGGCGAGATCGGAACGAACTTCCACATCTGCTTTGGATCTTGGCCGGCGTGGGTAGCGTAGCCGTACGAACCCTTGCTCGAGCAGACCAAATCCTTGACGCCATCGCCGTCGAGGTCGGCCACCGTCGGCGATTCGTTGTCGACGACGTCGAGGATCGTAAAGCGTTCCCAGAGCTCCTTGCGAGCTTTGTCTTTCCCCGGGTTGCGATACCACCAGCTCTCGT